>DATLII010000331.1:0-11649 GCA_035539495.1 Dongiaceae bacterium | reverse complement strand
GTTGGTGTCGTCAAATCAGGGTCGCCAACAACTGATTCTGGATGTGGAAGGGGTGGATGATCTTAACGATTTCGCTGCGCTGACCCAGTACCTGGACGGTGTGCTGGCAATCAGCCTGTATCGCATGAATGCATTGAAAGGTGACCACGCGGAATTTTTGCTGACCTTGGAAAGCGGGCTGGACGCTCTGCGCCAGGTACTCCGGGTGGATGGCCGTCTGGCACCAGTCGAGGAAGCGGCAGCGCCTGCTGCAACGGGCAGTGAGTCCGCTGGGACCATGGGTGAGGCTGCTGCATCCACGCCAGAGCAAGCTCCCATCCAGGCGCCGACAGGTACGGTTGTCATTCGCTACCGTTGGCAGGGCTGACCTACGGAGTCGCTTCGGATGTCCTATCTGCGGCAGCTTCCCAACACACTGACCCTGCTGCGTATCCTGCTGGTGGTGCCGTTCGCGTTTTGTATGATCGAACGGGAATTCACCACTGCGCTGGTGATTCTGTTCGTGGCGGGTTTTACCGATGCCCTGGATGGTTTCCTGGCCCGCTATTTCCACTGGCGCAGCCGCTTCGGCTCTATCGCCGATCCAGTGGCGGACAAAATTCTGCTGATTACCGCCTATGTACTGCTGACCTGGGTAGGGCTGATGCCCTGGTGGGTGGTGGCCGTGGTAGTGGTGCGGGATCTGATCATTTTCAGCGGTGCCATCGCCTATTGGTTTTTGGTCGGAAAGTATGATGGCAAGCCCACCTTCGTCAGCAAGCTGTGTACCTTCTGTTTGATCCTGGTGGGGCTGGGTGTGTTGGCGAATCAGGTGTTTCTACCGTTGCCGGCCTGGTTCTTCCACGGCTATCCCTGGGTGCTGCTGACGCTGTGCGTGGTGAGTTTGCTGCAATACCTGCACCTGGGTCTGGAGGGGTGGCGCAATCGTGTCTGACCGTCTGCATTCTGACAACCAACACCCGCAGTTGACCTTGCCGCTCACTGGCGTGCCTGACTTCGATTTCGAAGCCTTCGACCCTGTGGGCAATGAGCAGCTATTGCATCGCTTGCAGCAGGCCGCGTTGGGTGAATCCGCTTGGTTGTTTCTGTGCGGCGCTGCGGGTGCGGGTAAGAGCCATCTGCTACAGGCGGTGTGTCTGGCGGCGCAGCAATCGGGTCGTCATTGCCTGTTTTTGTCGGGGCGGGAACTGCAGGCATTGCATGCCGATGTGCTGCAGGAATTGGTGGAAGTCGATTTGCTCTGTATCGACGATGTTGATCGTCTGCTGGGGCAGCCTGCGTGGGAAGAACAGTTATTCCATCTGTACAACCGGCTGCGGGAACAGGGTGGTAATCTGCTCGTAGCCACCGCCGCGCCGCCGCGTCAACTGACGATTGGACTGGAAGATTTGCGTTCCCGCTTTGCCGCCATGGAGCTGTACGCAATCCGGCCCTTGGATGACGACGACAAGCGTAGAGTGTTACAACGCGCGGCGCAAAGTCGTGGTTTTGCGCTGGCGGACGATGTGGCGGGTTATATCCTGCAGCGTTCCAGCCGTGATTTGGTGTCGTTGCAGAAAGTGTTGCACCGGCTGGATCAGCAATCGCTGCGGGAGCAGCGCCTGATCACATTGCCTTTTGTGAAGAAGGTGATGGGCTGGTGATGACAGTTTCAGGTGCAGTGGTTTCAGGCGCGGTGTCTGCCACCACTTGATTGCGCCCGCCGTGTTTGGCCTCGTATAGATGGCCGTCTACCCGTTTCAGCAGTTGTTCCCGAGTATCCCGTTCCGGCGGAATTTCGCCGCTCACGCCCAGGCTTGCCGACAGATTGATGCGGTAGTTGCCATCAGACACCTTGCACGCTTCCAGATTGGCGCGAATGGTTTCCGCCACGCAGAGCGCGCCAGCCACGTCGGTGTTAGGCAGCAGTACAACGAATTCCTCGCCGCCGTAACGGGCTGCCATATCAGGTGGTCGATGGATGGCTTTGCGAATAATGGCAGCCGCCTCTTGCAGACACAGGTCACCAAACGGATGGCCGTAGGTGTCGTTGATTTTCTTGAAGTGATCCAGGTCCACCATGATCACCGAAAGTGTCTGTTTTTCCCGGAACGCGCGTTGGTATTCGTTGGCAAACACTTCGTCGAAATGACGGCGATTGAACAGACCGGTGAGACCGTCGGTGACGCTGACTTCCTTTAACTTGCGGTTGGCCGCTTCCAGTTCTTCGGTCCTTTCCCGCACCAGCAAATCCAGATCGTTGGTCAGTTTCACCTGCGCATTTAACCGCAGTTCCTTTTCTGCGTTCAGACGATCGGCGAAGGCCAGCGACAACAGCACCAGTTCGATCACGGCACCGATTTCCAATGCATGCTGCGATATCACGTGCGGCTGGATGATGCCCTTGATATCCAGCAGATAGAGCAGGATGAACACCAGATTGGCGAACCAGGCCAGAGCAAAAATGCGCGCGGCCTTCACGCCCTTGAGCCAGTATTTCACGCCCAGGTAGAAACCCAGGGTCACGGCCGCAAATGAAAACAGATGGGCCATTTTCAGCACAGTGCCGTAGGGCATGGTGAAAGCGCCCACCAATACCGTGCTGAAACCCAGAAACATTACCGTTACCGCAATTTTGTCGTTGCGGCTGCCCAGTTTGCTAAGTCCGATGAAAGACCACGCAAACGCCACGGCAGTGAACGGCATCAACCCCGTCAGCGCCATGATCATGCTGTTGTTGAAGGTGCTGCTTCCCGGCCACAGATATTGGAAGCTGAATCCATGCAGTGTGAATTGCAGAAACGCGGTGGCCACGATGTAAAACAGGTACAGGGCATAGCTCAGGTCGCGCACAAAAATGAATATCAGGCTGTTGTAGAACAGCATGACGATCATGATTCCGAAGAAGGCGCCGTACCAGAGGTAACTCTGTTTGTCCTGCTGGTCCAATCCTGCCTGGGACAGAATATCCAGCGGCACCTGCACCATGCCGTCGGTGGCCACGCGCACATAAATATCGGCTGTGCTGCCCTGGTTCCCCTGATGCGCATTCAGCGGAAATAGATAGGTGCGGTAGGGAATCGGCCGGCTGGCGAAAGGAGTCGTGTCGCCGGTGTGATACTGCGTCAGGATTTGGCCATCCTTCACCAGGAACACGTCCAGCTCGTCCAGATGGGGATAATCCACTCGCAGGAACGTGCTGTCACGCAATTGGTCGAGCCCTTTCAGCCGGACTCTGAACCAGTAGGGAACCGGCGATTGGCCGAAGTTCACGGTGCCTTGGCGGTTGGGCTGCCAATCGCTGGCGGGCCGCAGCAACAGGTTGGCCAGGCTGGCAGTACCGCTCTGGTCAATGTGGAAGTCGACCAGTTTGCCCAGAGGCAGGTATTCCGTATCGGCATTCAGGCTGACGGTGGGCAGTCCACCGGAATTGGCCACGGCCGGTATCCACCAAGTGAGCAGCAGAAACGCCAGCAACACCCGGATCGCCTGGACAAATGCGGTCAGGTTGGGGGCAGGGTGCGACGGATTTGGCGGGAAGGCAGACAGAAACCGGTTCTCCGGGGACGGAAAGTAAAACGCGAGTCACGTAAGCCTAGTTGAGGGCAGTAGGCTGTCAATTGGCCTAATTCGATTAGAAAAAAACGGATAAATGTCCAATCACCCCGGCAATCAATCACTATACTGGTTAGGATCGAAGCTGGAACCGCCGGATATTCTTACAAGTGTCAAAACGATTTTTCAGTTTGAAGTGGAAGGCGTTTGCCTATACCAGCCTGTTGTTGACGCTGGTGTTCGCGGTGTTCGCGCTCGCTTCCGGCTATTTCTCTCACCAGCGGTTGCTCGACCAGAGTCGGGAACGCACTCAACGTAATGTGGAGCAAGTGGACGCGCTGCTGCAGCGAGTGGCCGAGCGCATTCAGTCCATGGCCCGTACCTTTGTCGATGTGCAGGGGATGGAGGACGCCTTGCGGCAGCGGGATCGCGCCGCGCTGGTGGCCAACGCGCAAACCTATCTGGCGGAAGGCAGCCGTTCGTTCGCATTGCTGTCGGCCGTGGTGTTCAGCCCCGAGAATGAAGCCCTGATGTGGCAGGGCGATCCACGGATTCCCCCCGACCTGCTGGAAAAATTCCACAAGGACGGTGAGTCGCGCTGGATGCTGGCCTGTTTTGATTTGTGCGAAATCTACGTGGTGACGCCGTTGTTCTTCCCAACGTCGGGTTCCGATGAGCCGGCGCGCGGCATGCTGGTACTGAGCGCATCACTGCAGGGGCTGGTGACGCGGTTCGAAGAGTTGAACCGGTCGCGCATGGTGATTTCCGTGCGGCGTACCGACACCAACGAGCCGCGGGAAAGTGAACTGGACGCCTGGGGCAGCGTGATCGTGTCAAAAGTGGATCAGCCCAGCAACCTGGGTCTGCTGCAAATCATGGCGCAGACCTATTCCCGTGCCGACGCATTCAATGGCGTGGTACTGACTTACGGAAATAAACAGTTCGAAGTGATATTGCGGCCCCTGCGGGGCGCCGTTTTTCCCCGCCAGGGTGAACTGCTGTTCGTCACCGACGTTACCGCCGAGACATCGCAATACCAATCGGTGCGGCGCAGTCTGGCATTGTTTGCCGGCGTCGGCCTGGCATTCGCCGAGCTGATTCTGCTGGCTACGCTGTGGGGGCCGCTCAATCGGCTGCGCGCCATTGCCGGTGTGTTGCCGCAACTGGCCAGTGACAGCCTGGGCCAGGTGCGACGCCAGTTGACGGGCTTGGATCGCGATCAGCGTTATGACGATGAAAGCGACGTGCTGACCGATGCCGCCTTGCGCCTGTCGCACCTGCTGGAAAACCTGCAGGGCGAGGTACGATTACGGGCAGAGGAATTGGAAAAGAAAACCATCGACCTGGAAGCGGAAAAGCAGTTTGTGCACAGCCTGCTGGACACGGCGCAGGCCCTGATTTTGACCCAGGATCGCAACGGCTGTATCGCACTGGTGAACCAGCATTGCAGTTGGATCACCGGTTTTGACGCTACCGAATTGCTGGGCAAATCCTTCTTCAAGCTGTTGCCGGAAAGCGAGCAGCTACCGGATCTGCGTTTCCAGCTCAACGAGCTGCTCAATGGTTTCCGCAATGAGCTGCATCATGAATCAGCCGTGGTGCGCAAGGACGGTTCCACCCTGCACATGGCCTGGTACCACTCGCTGCTGCCGCAATCCAAAGAGGAACACCAGATCCTCAGCATCGCGCTGGACATCAGCGAGCGTAAGGAAGCGGAGGAGCGGCTGGGATGGCTGGCGTCCCACGATCCGCTCACGGGCCTGTTCAATCGCCGTCGTTTTGGCGAGGAATTGCAGAAATCCATTGCGCACGCCAAGCGCTACGAGCGCACCGGCGCCATCCTGTTTTTCGATCTGGACCAGTTCAAGGACGTCAACGATACCAGCGGCCACAAAGTGGGCGACGATCTGCTGCGGCGGGTGGCGGAGCGGTTGCGGCTGGAAGCGCGGGATTCTGATCTGATCTTCCGTCTGGGCGGTGATGAATTTGCCATGATCGTGCGGGAAGTGAATCGCGAATCCATCGGTTCCGTGGCGCGCCGGCTGTGTACCGCACTCACCGACATCGAGGTGCAGGGCACACGCCGGTTGCACCGGGTATCTTCCAGTATCGGTATCGCGATGTTCCCGGAACATGGCGAGTATGTGGACGACCTGGTGGCCAACGCCGACATCGCCATGTACCAGGCCAAGGATGCAGGCCGCAACGGTTGGCACATTTTCTCGCTGGAAGAGCAGGACCGGGAGCGCATTCACGAGCGTGTGTACTGGAATGAAAAAGTAAAAGAGGCGCTGGCCACCGACAGCCTGACTGTAGCGTTCCAACCGATCCAGAAAATAGGCGACAGCCAGCCCAGCCATTTTGAGGCGTTGCTGCGGGTGATGGACGAAAACGGCAAGCCGCTGCCTACCTATAAGTTCATCCAGTCGGCGGAGAATTCCGGCCTGATCCAGGAAGTAGACCTGCGCATCATCGACAAGGTTTTCATGGCCAAGCAGAAGCTGGAGGCGCGGGGGATCGAGGTGGTGTTTGCGATCAACCTGTCCGGCGTGTCGTTCCGCAATCCCAACCTGCACGATGAGATCGCACGCAAGTTTGATCATTATCAGGTGAACCCGGCCCAGATCATTTTCGAGATCACGGAAACAGCAGCGGTGGAGGATTCCGCTACCACCGCTGCCAAAATGCGGGAATTGAAGAAGCTGGGTTGCCAGTTCGCGCTGGACGATTTCGGTGTGGGCTTCTCGTCGCTGTATCAGATCAAACTGCTGCCGATCGACATGGTGAAGATCGACGGCTCCTTCATTCGTCATTTGCCGCAGGAGCCGGAAGATCAGGCCCTGGTGCGCGCGATCGTGGAAGTGGCACGGGTGTTTGGCCTGGTGACGGTGGCGGAATTCGTCGAAAACGAGGCGATCGTGGGTATGCTGTCGCAACTGGGTGTGGACTATGCGCAGGGATATCACATCGCCGAGCCGCGCTTTTTTGATCGGATCTGGGGCGAGGCTTCATAACCTGCTTTGAGCCGGCGGCGGCGCGGTATATTCTAGGACATACATAATAAGGAAAATGGACTCCCATCGTGAAGCAGGGACACCTTCGCGGCTGCCACTTGCAGCTGATTCATCTGCTGTGCTGGTTGATGCTGCTTGTATGCCCGGCTGGCGTGCTGGCCGATATCTCTCCTTCGCTGACCTCTTCTCGACAGAACTCGCCTCAAACAGCCGCGCTGCAAACTGTTGCGATGCTCCCCAGTCACATGGATGGCTATGATCTGGGGCCATTTCTGTCTCATTGGTACGACGGGGCTGAACATTCCTCCCTGGAAGCGGCCCGTGCCGCCCTGCGTGATGGTCGTTTCGATTCGATGGAACACCGTTCTCCCAATTTGGGCTTCGCCCGCGGCCATCACTGGTTCTATGTGCAGATGCAGAATGCGCTGGGCTTTCGCCGCATGATTCTGCTGGAGGTGGACTACCCCATTCTCGATCAGCTGGAATTTTTCTGTTTTGGTCCGGGGCAGGAACCCACTTATTTCCCCGCTGGCGATCATGTGCAGTTTTCCAGCCGCGTAGTGAAGGTACGTAATTATGTGGTGCCGCTTAATCTTGAACCCTATCGCGCCACCGAATGTTTGATTCGCGCGCGCTCGACGTCGAACGTTATTTTTCCGCTGCGAGCGTTCGACAACATTGCCTATATCGAGAAAAGTCATCGGGTGGAATGGGGCCTGGGAATTTTGTACGGGCTGGCGCTTGCGCTGCTGTTTTACAACCTGATGACTTACATCTCCACTCGCGAGCCGGTGTATTTATATTTCATCCTGCATGTGATTGGCGGCCTGGGCTACACCACCACCATGGACGGCACATTGGCGCCGTTCTGGATCGGGCTGGAATTACAGGATCTGGGTGTGTTGATCTCCATCTGCTTGAGTGCGGGCGCTGGCATTCTGTTTGGGTTGGAATTCCTCGATATCCGTCGCACCTGGCCGGCAGCGAACATGCTGGGCACTATCATGTTTTTGGGCATGATGGGTTGCAGTGTGCTGATACTGGTGACGCCATTAATGTTGTCTCACATCGTGCTGACATTGAGCACGATCATGATCGGAATTTTTCTGTTCGCGCTGGGCGTTAAACGTTGGCGTGATGGCTATGGGCCTGCGCAGGTGTATGTGTTGGGTTACGGCACCGTGCTATTGATGGTGGTGTGGATGTCGCTGAACGTACTGTACCTGCGCGCGGACGTGCGCTGGGTTACTTACGGCATGAGTCTGGCCTGGTTGTGTGAGCTGCTGGTGCTGTCGGTGGCGTTGAGCTATCGCATCCAGGAAAGCCGCCAAGAGCGCAAGGTGCTGAGTCAGCAGGTGCAGGCCGTGTTGAGCGAAAGCAACAATAAAACTGAATTCATGGCCAAGGTGAGCCACGAGATCCGCACGCCCATGAACGGCATTATGGGGCTGGTGGAATTGTTGCTGGGCACCACATTGAATCCGGAGCAGCGCCGTTATTTAAGTGCAATCCGCCACGCGGGCCACGGTTTGCAGGAAGTCATCAACGACGTGCTGGATTTTTCCCGCATCGAGGCGGGTAAACTGAAATTGGTATCGCATCCGTTCGAGCTGGAGCAGATGCTGCAGGATGTGTGTGCGATTTATGAATTTGAGGCCCGGCGCAAGCGCATCGAGCTGGGCTGTTTCATCGCGGAAGGCATGCCGCTGCAATTGATCGGCGATGCTTCCCGCATTCGACAGGTGTTGCTCAATGTGTTGTCGAATGCACTCAAGTACACCGAGAAAGGCTTCGTACACATCAATGTGCAACTGACGGACGAAATTCTATCGGATCAATTGATGGTGCGGTTCGAAGTGGAGGATTCCGGCATCGGTATTTCACCGCGCGACCAGCGCAAACTGTTCCAGAGTTTTTCCCAGATCCAGCATGAAAATCGTCAGGACACGCCGGGCAGTGGCCTGGGCCTGCTGATCAGCCAGCAAATTGTGGAGCTGATGGGCGGCGAAATGGGAGTGAAGAGCGAGCTGGGGCGTGGATCCTGTTTCTGGTTCAGCCTGCCGATGACGCTGCCCGATCAGGCTCCGGTGGCCCAGAGCGCCATCGCATTGGATCTGTTTGATGGTGTCGTCGTGCCACTGCCTGAAGTGGAAATCGCGCCGCCATCGATGATGCGCGCTACCGCCGGCCCCCGTGTGCTGGTAGTGGAAGACAACGTCATCAATCAGAACGTGATGCTGGGTTTTCTGCAGAAACTGGATATCAAACCGGATCTGGCCGACAACGGCCGCACTGCAGTTGAAATGGTACAGCGGGGTCAGGCGTATGACCTGATTCTGATGGATTGCGAGATGCCCGTGATGGATGGTTACGAGGCTGCATCCCGCATTTTGAAATGGCAGCGTGCCACGGGCCTGACCGAGACGCCGATTCTGGCCCTGTCGGCCCACGCCCTGGATAAACACCGCAATATGGCTTTCGAAGCCGGTATGGTGGACTACCTGGCCAAACCGGTGACCTTCCGCCAGTTGGTAGACAAAATTGCCCGTTATATTGATTTGCCGGCGGATGCTGCCATGCTTTCCTGAGGCTGCACCGAAAGGATGCGGGCAAAAGTTGTCTAGTCAATTCAAAGTCAGTATGCTTGGCCGGATATTACATTTTGAGCCAGTTGATTTACTTGTCTTATTTGGCTGTGTTTTCGGGTACTGCAGAGCGTCCATATGCATCAACGGTTGGTTCCGGCAACACTGATCCCGGGCATTCTCGATCTGGCGATCAAGAACCGCATCAACGTCGAAAAGATCTTCGCCAGCGCCAAGGTGGATCCCGCTGTCATCGGTCATACCGGTGCATTCCTGACGTTTGAGCAGATTCTGCGTCTATTCAACGCCGCGTATTCCGCCATGAACGATCCCGCGTTTGGTTTGCGTTTGGGGGAATCGGTGCAGTACCACAGCCTGGATCTAGTCGGGCAACTGGTTGCTACCAGCCGCAATCTGGAAGAAGCCCTGGACGAACTGTTCCAGTTCAAGGATCTGGTGGCGCCGTTCACGTTGTTCTCCCTGGATCTGAAGGCCAAGAACGCCATCCTGGGTTTTACCATCGATACCTCCCTGATCAAGAAAAACCTGCCGGTGCACCATGATCTGGTGGCGGCCACTGTCGTGACGATTGCTAATGCCATTACCGACGGTGGTTTGCGCTTGAGGGAAATGCGCTTCATGCACACCAAGCCCGATTATGCGCAGGAATATGAGCGGATATTCAAGGCGCCGCTGGTATTCGGCTGTCCTCGCAATGAAATCGTGATCGATCGTGATCAACTGAAAGAACCGCTGCTGACGTCATACCCCGAGTATCACAATCGCATGCAGATGCTGGCGCGGGAAAAGTTGCGCTCCATCGAAATGGGGCAGTCGTTGCAGTCGAAGGTGGAAAGTTTCATCAGCAAAAATTTGGGCCTGCTTCCCACTCAGTTGGAAGACGTGGCCGCGCATTTCAACATGACGCCGCGTACCTTGCAGCGCAAGCTGAAGCAGGAAGATACATCCTTCGTCGTGGTGCGCGATCGCTGTCGTCATTCACGCGCGTTGCGGGATTTGGGTGATCCGACCGTGGATATCGAAAAGCTGGCAGAAGTGCTGGGTTTTTCCGATACATCGAATTTCTACCACGCCTTCAAACGCTGGGAAGGTATGTCGCCCGGCAATTACCGCAAGCAGACGCTGGAAGAGCGGGGCTTTGGCTGAAGAGGTGTGGTTGACGAGGCGTGGCTAAAGAGCCGTTGGCTGAGTTTTCAAACCGGATTGCCGCGTTCCTGCTGATGCCAGTAAAAATCCGCTGCGCCTTGCATGGCCGCTGCGGTGTCCGTGCATAACGCGATCGGCGTTGATTGCAAGCGTGCCTGATGGTCTGACTTTCGTTGCAGCCACGACTGCAAATCAGGATTGCGCAGATAGGGCAGCAGATACTGCGCCACGCCGCCCGCAAAAATCACCCCGCCCCAGGCTAAATACTGCAACGCCAGATTACCCGCCTCCGACATTAATCCTTGCACCAGCAATTCCACGCACTGGCCCTCGCTGGAGTCCGGCTGAGTTTGCGCCAGAGTGGTGATGGTTTTGCTATCGGGTGCCATCATTTCCGGAAACAGCGCCTGGAACAGCTTGGGCAAGCCGGAGCCGGAAAACCAATTTTCCCAACTGATGCCATTATGACCAACCGCAAACGCCTGTTGCAGCAGGGCGGCGCTGCGCGCATTGAATGGTGCGAACTGTTTGTGGCCACCTTCCGACGCCAGCACCCGCCGGCCACCATTGCGGGATGGCAATAAAGCCGCTTCCCCCAACCCCGTGCCCATGCTGATCACCACCACCGGGCGGCGAAAATCGATATCGCCACGCAGGGAAATAAATTTTCCTCGTTGCGCCAGGCCGGGCATGGCCCAGCCGGTTGCTTCAAGATCGTTCAGCAATTGAACAGTGGTGAACCGGAATCGGGCTTGCAGGGCGGAGGGTTCGATTAACCAGGGCAGGTTGGTCAATTGGCAGCGGTTCTGGTCCACCGGGCCGGCCACTGCCAGTACCAAATGCAGATGGTTGCCTGTCGCGATGCCGGTGTGTTGCACATAATCCTGCAGAATGGCGTCCAACCCCGTGAAATCTGCGTTGCGGTATTCCCGTACATGCGTGAACGTTCCCAGAGTGGCTTGCAGCCCCAGCAGGGTTTTGGTGCCGCCGATATCGCCCGCCAATAGAGACATTCCCTGTTGCTCCTTTGCGATTAATGGTCGCCGTGTCCGGTGCACCGTTTCTTGCATCGGTTTTGCCGCCGTCCGATCAAGTGTATTCTGACCTGGGTCTTCGCCCAAGTAGATTGATGCCAATTAGATTGATGGTGGTCAGGCGGCTGCATCATCCCATTTGATCTACGCTTGAAATAAAACCGAACGCTTTTCGCAACAGGATATTGCTATGGCCGGTACCCGATTCACGATTGAAGTGCAGCCCAAGATTCCCGAGGCGCTTAACCGCCTGGATGAACTCGCCAACAATATGCTGTACAGCTGGGACCGCCAGGTGCGCGGTCTGTTTTTCCG
>DATLII010000330.1:0-7669 GCA_035539495.1 Dongiaceae bacterium | reverse complement strand
AGAAACAGTTGGCATGACGAACCGAGGTCCCTTTGTAATGCCGCGAGAGGAATTCAGCGAGCGAATGGTGAGAGGCGTTGCACATTAACAAAACTGAAAACCCTGGCGCAAGCGCGTGTATTGGCAACGGCGTTTCACATTCGCATCAGTACGCGAATGTGCTGATATGCGCTGCGGGACAGCGCGGTCAAATCATAGCCGCCCTCCAATGCGGACACGATGCGACCTTCACAGCAGCGGTCGGCTACCTGTTGTAATTCCTCGGTAACCCAGCGGTAATCGCGCTCGTCCAGGTGCACGTCCGCCAACGGGTCGGCTTGATGGGCGTCGAAGCCCGCGCTCATCATGATCAGCTGGGGATGAAAGGTTTCCAGTTTGTTGAGCCACTCGTTACGCACCTTGTCGCGGAATTCGTCGCTGCACGTACCCGCATGCAAGGGTGTATGAATGATGTTGGAACGGCTGTTGTCCGGTACCTGGTAGGGATAGCAGGGATATTGAAAACTGGAGCAGAACAGCACTCGTTGGTCGTATTGCAGGATGTCTTCAGTGCCATTGCCATGATGCACATCGATATCGATGATGGCGACGCGATCCAGGTTATAGGTTTGCAGCGCGTATGCAGCCCCCACCGCCACATTACTGAATACGCAGAATCCCATGGCGCGCCGGGTTTCGGCATGATGGCCAGGCGGACGCACCGCGCAGAAAGCATTGTTGGCCTGCCCTGTCATGACCAGGTCCACCGCTTTGCAAACACCGCCCGCCGCACGCAACGCAGCATCGAGCGTATGGGTGTTGGCTACTACATCAGGCCCCAGCTCACGCGGATCACGCAACGGAAAATGTTCGAAAATCGCATCCACGTAATCGCGGCCATGCACACGGTACAGATGTTTCTTGTCGATCTTGGGCGCATCCACATGCTGCAGCAGATCCCACACCTGACGTTCCATCAGGTATTCGCGGATCGCCCGCAGCCGTGCCGGCGACTCGGGATGGCCGCAGCCCATGTCGTGCAATTCACAATCCTGGTGGCTGATGTAGGCAGTAGTCATGATGGCGCGCGGCTCCCTATTTCCTGATCATAGTTTTTTGACTACATACACCACGTCTTCATCCTGATCGTGGTCCCGCAGTTCAAAGCCCATGGTGCGCGCCAGCTTACGCATGCCGGTGTTTTCCTTCAGCACGATACCGTCCATGTATTTCAAGCCTTTCTGGCGCGCCGCGTCGATCAGCAACTCCATCAATTTATAACCGATACCGGTGCGCTGCCATTGATCCGCGACAACGACAGCGAATTCACAGCTGGCGCCATCGGGATTCTGCACATACCGGCTGATGCCGATCTCGATCCACTTGCCCTTTTCCTGCACCAGCGCCACCAGAGCCAGCTCGCGGTGGTAGTCGATCTGGGTGAAGCGGGCCAGCATTTCCGGCGTCACCTGCTTCACGTTGTGCATGAAGCGGTAGAAGCGCGATTGCTGCGACAGGCCTTCGATAAAGGTGCGTTCCAGCTCCGCGTCTTCGGGCCGGATTGGGCGGATCAGAATGTCGGTGCCCGTGCGCAGCTGCCAGCGGGTTTCCAGATAGGACGGATACGGATGGATCGCCATGTGTTCATAGCGGCGCTGGGCCGGCGGCAGGAAATCCACTTCGATCACGGCATCCAGCACCAAAGCGCGTTGGTCATCCAGCACCAGGGGATTGATGTCGAGGCCGCGAATCCAGGGCAACTCGCTGGCCATTTCCGAGACACGCAGAATGATGCTTTCCAGCTCGGCCCGTTTGGCGGCAGGCAGGTTTTGATGTTCTTTCAACAGGCGCGACACTTTGGGACTGTCCACCAATGCGGAAGCCAGCAAAGAATTCAGTGGCGGCAGACTGATGGCGATGTCACGCAGAATTTCCACCAGGGAACCGCCGTGCCCGAACACAATGACCGGGCCGAATACGGAATCAGATTTGATGCCGAGTAGCAGTTCGCGATTGGCAGCGGACGCAACCATATGCTCGACGATCACGCCATCAAGGCGCGCGTCGGGACATTTCGCCTGCACGTCTTCCATCATCTTTTTGTAGGCCGAGCGCACCGATTGCGCGTTCAGCACATTCAGCGTCACGCCCGCCACATCGGCCTTGTGCACGATATCCGGCGAATTGATTTTCATCGCCACGGGAAAGCCCACCGATTCCGCCGCCACCAGCGCCTCGTTGGGCGTGCGCGCCATCTGGATCGGATTCACCGGAATATTGAACGCTTTCAGCACCGCGCGGGATTCAAGCTGGTTCAGGGTTTTGCGCCCTTCCTGCAACACACCCTCGATGATCAACTGGGCGCCTTCGATATCCGGCACCACGGTATTTTCCAGCGATGCCGGCGCTTGCAGCAGGAAGGTACGGTTGCGCTGGTACGTCACCAGATAGTGGGCCGCTTTGACCGCGTTGTCCGGCGAGGAAAATACGGGGATGCCCTTTTGTTGCAAAGCACGCTTGATGGGCTCCACAGTGTCGCCACCCATGCAGCACACCACTAGCGGCTTGAAACTTTTTTTCTGGATCGCTGCTATCTGGTCTTCGAATTCCGGCGCAACTTTGCCTTTGGGCGGCGTGATCACCAGGATCAGAAAATCCACATTGGGATCGGTGGCGATGATGTCGCAGGCCTGAATGAATTGCTCACCCACTTCAAAACCGCCGCTGTAGACCGGGTTGTCGGAGGAATCAATGGTGGACAGACCAGACAGTTGCGACGATTTTTCCGGGCTCAGTTTGGCCAGCGGCAACCCCAGATCGTGGGCCTTGTCGCAGGCCATCATGGCAGGACCGTTGCCGTGAGACAGAATCGCAATACGTTCACCGCGCATAATGCGATGCAGCGGGAATGCGCGTGCAGCCAGAAACAGATCGGTGAGTGCATCCGCCCGCACGATGCCAGCGCGCTCCAACACCGCGTTGAAGACATGATCGTTGCCCACCAACGCGCCGGTGTGGGACATGGTTTTTTCTGGCGATTCGATATGACGGCCGCTTTTCAGCACGATCACCGGTTTACTGCGCGCGGCACCACGCAGGCCCGACAAAAAGCTGCGCGAATCTTTCACGCCTTCAGCGTAAAACAGGATGCATTCGGTCTGCTGGTCGATAACCAGATAATCCAGGATGTCGCCGGGATACACACCACCGGCCTGTTCCAGCGAAATGATGGTGGAGAAGCCGACGCCATTGGCAATGGCCCAGTCGGTAACGGCGCGGCAGATGGCGCCGGAGTGGGAAATCAGCGCGATCTTGCCACTGCGGATTTCTCCGCGATCCAAGGTGGCGCGAATGCCGACGGGCGGTCGTGCAAAACCGTAGCAATCCGGTCCCCACATGCGAATGCCACGTCGCTCTGCCACGCGGGTGAGGTTGTCCACGAATTGTCGCCGCAGAAAACCATCGCGATCATCCAGATGGGACAGCACCACCACGGAATCGATGCCGACATCGGCGCAGCGTTCCAACTGTTCAGCAATCAGCGAATCCGGTGTGACGATGATCGCCAGATCCACTCGACCCGGCACCTGATCGATGGTGGCGAAACTTTTATTGGCGAACAGACCCCGCAGGCGTGGATTGATCAGCCAGGTTTTACCTTTGAATTCATCCCGCAGACGCTCGAACAATCGCACGTCGACAGAATCGCTGCGCTCACTGTTGCCGATCACAGCAATAGTGGATGGATCGAAAAAATGGGTGAGATAGTGTTTTTTCATCCGTCGCCTGTTCCGTAGCAAGGTGAGCTAGCTTGAGTCTACTACTTGGGTCTACTACTCGGGTCTACGAACTAAATAGGCCTGCAAATAGAGATCAGCAAACAGTATATCCAACAGTCGTCTGTCCAGCATGATGCAGGGCAACGGCAAATCAGATTGCGCCCAGTTTGGACCACAACTGCACCAGCGTCTGCCGCAGCCGTTCCCGAACCTGGCGGTCGCCACTGCAGCCGATGCGTTGTGCCAGCACAGCCCAAGGCTGTTTTTGCAGAATTTTGCCTACCAGCAGCACTTGGTCGTCCGGGGCTAATAAGTCCAGCAGGGAATGAGCGTACATCCAGGCCAGTACATAGCGCGACAACGCAGCCGCTGCGTTTTCGTAGGTTTTATGGCCGGCCATGAAATGCTGCAGATCCAGATGGTCGGCACTATCGGGCAGAACGGGTGATGGCTGCGTGGCGTGACCCCAGGCTGTCAGGACCAATGCAGCAGGCAGTTGCGGATGAGCATCCGCCAGCGCGGTAAGGAATGTCTGTTCGAAACGACGGCGAGCGCGTGCGAGCAGGTCGGTACCGGCGGCATCCAATGCGCGAGCAACCAATACGGGATGGCTGCCGCTGGTGGCTTCCGGCGTGAGACCCACTCGCAACACCTGGAATCCGCATTGTTGCCAGAAAGCCAACACGTCGGCACTGGCGGCGAACAGCGATCCCAGCAACGGCACGTTTTCCCGCTGAGCCAGCAGCGCCAGTTGTTCCAGGCAATGACGGCCCAGCCCTCTGCGCCGGGCCTGACTGTGTACGGCGATCCGCACCACGCGCCAGGATCGTTGCGGCAGGGCATCCGCCAGATTCAGGTGTACCGCCAACGTTTGCGGCAGCACCTGACCGTGGGGGCGGCGGCGGCCATCCAGAATCGCTTGGGACAGCTCTGCCGGCAGCCGGCCTTCGTCCGCGACCATTACCACTGCCAGCACAGAACCCTGTTCGCGCAGTACGAAGGTGCGGACATTGGGACCGTCCAGCAGCGTGCGTAGATCACTGGGACGGGTGCGGTAATGGGCCGTTACCAGCAGGCCGAACAATTCCCGCAATTCGGCTTCGGGCAGCTCGCCGAGGCGGGCTGTCAGTTCCTCTAAAACCGGCAAGTAGGTCAGCGTCTCTTCCGGCGCAGAACCTTTTGCCCCGCCCCGCTCTGCCGGTAATGCGGTCTCGCTGCAAGCATCCAGCAGCAGTAGTTCGTTGATCAGTGCCTCTAGCGGATCGCCCTCGTTCCAGCGCACTGGCTGACGCAGGCTGCATTGCTTCCAGCCCGGCGCCAGTGTATCCAGCGTGCGTTTGAAGCGGATCGCAAAACCGTGCCCAGTGCCCTCATAGCCTTGCACCGTGGTGGCAAATACCAGGCGGGAATAGTGCTGCAACCAGTGTTGTAACAGCGCGGGCGCGATGGCCGCTGCCTCGTCCACCAGCAGCAGATCGGCGGGTGGCAGCGTCTGGTTCAACAGATCGGGGGCTACGAAAACGAGTTGTTCATCTGCCAGCGCACCCGCTCCCAAACGGGCGAACTGGCGCAGGCTGGCCACTGCTTCTGGCCGCGGCGCTGTCACTAGAATGCGTTTTCCCGCCTTCAGCAGAATGCCGGCAGCAATCCCCAAGGCAGCGGATTTGCCCCGCCCCCGATCTGCCTGCAGCACCAGCGGCCGATGGCGATGGCCGCGCGCCACCTGCAACACAGCCTCCACCGCCTGCCGTTGCTCGGCGTGGGCACAACCCAGTTCGTCCGGCCAGTGACCCGTTTCAGATGTTTCAACCCCGAGCGCAACCTTAGAAACCTGCGTCGGCTGCTCGAAATCCGGCCAGTTGGCTGTACCCTCACATTCCACCCGCGCTGCGCGGGAATCACGGGCCAGCATGCGCGCCAGTCGGGTCAGGAAGTGCCGCCGCACGGCATCCACACCGAACGGCTCCACGCGAATACGGGCATAGTCAGGATCGGGAAAGTGCGGCCATTCCGCCAGCAATGGGCCCAACAACACCAGACAGCCCCCCGCCCGCACCAGCCCTGTCACCGCCGCCAGCGTATCCACCGCCAGGCCATCAAACAGGTCCACCACCACACAATCCGCTTCCCGGCCCAGTTCGTGATTGGCCTTGCCTGGCGGCAGTTGCCAGGCCCCCGCTGGCGCAGATGTAGACACCCACAACGTATCCCCGTCCGGCAGGCAGTCGGCACACCAGCGCAAACATTGATCATGACTGCCCTGCACCAGCACCGGCAGCCGCCAACGCAATTCCGTCAGACGACGTCGCAGGGATTCCAGTGGTTCGCGGTGAGATAAGGTCATTGGGCCTGCTCTACTTATATGGATGATTTGCCTATAGAGAAGAAAGCTTTGCCTATACTGAAGAAAAGCTTGGGAAAAGGCGCATCTTCTCATGGACAAAAAATACAGCAAACGCATCCGCTACGAGTTCATCTTCAAATCGGGTGAGGAATTCCAATACCAGATCGATATGGACCCGGAGTCGCTGGAGCACCCGGTGCCCGTCGGAGCCCCACCAGAGTGGGCCAAGCTGGACGTGGACAAATGCAACATCTGCCCCCTCAAATCCAGTGTCACCGAATACTGCCCGCTGGCGCTGCGGATCGCCCCGATCCTGAGTTTCGCGCCGCACCCGGCCTTCGAGTCCGTCCAGATCCGCGTGCACAAGGACAACATGACCATCGAGAGTTACACCACAGTGCAGGATGCCTATCGCTCCCTGATCGGCCTGATCATGGCCACCAGCGGCTGCCCGCACACCGGCTTCTTCAAACCGATGGCCTGGTTCCACCTGCCCTTCGCCACCCAGGATGAAACCCTGTTTCGTGCCTGCGCCACGTTTTTGTTCTTCCAGTTTTTTGATCCCGCCGATCCGGAACACGGCAGCCATTTTTCCGACCTGAAGCAGGTGTACGAGAACATCCACCAGGTGAACCAGCACATTGCGAAGCGGCTGAAGCGCGCGTCGGCGTCGGAATCCACGCTGAACGCCCTCACCATTCTGGACATCTTTGCGCAATCATTCCTGCCCACGCTGAATCAGTCGCTGCAACAACTGGCATTTTTGTTCAAGCCGCATATCAATGAACTGAACTTTGAAATGCCACCGAATTCGGACCCACCAAAAGACGCGTGACACTAGCCGCCCACTCGCCCGCCCATCCGCCCATACCGGCGCTGCACTGGCAGATCCTGCTGGTGGCCGTGGCGTATTTCGTGTTGGGGCGGTTTGGTTTGCTATTGGCGATCCCACCCGGTTATGCATCGCCCGTGTGGCCGCCGGCCGGCATGGCGCTGGCGGCAATATTGCTGTGGGGATATCGTTGCTGGCCCGGCGTGCTGATCGGATCGTTTCTGGTGAACCTGACCATCGGGCTGAATACCGATGGCATGTCACAAGCAGTGGAGTCCACCGGAGTCGCTTTTCTGATTGGCGCCGGCGCGGCTGCGCAAACCGTTGGTTCCGCCTGGCTGATTCTGCGTTTCACACAACCGCCCTGGCGTTTCGACGATCCGCGCCAGATCTTCGCCATCAATTTGCTGGGCGGTGTGGTCGGCTGCACGATCAACGCCAGCCTGGGCAATCTGATACTGCTCGCATTCAAGATGCAGGATCTGGGCTCTGTCACCTATGCCTGGTTCAACTGGTGGGTGGGCGACACCATCGGCGTATTCTGCTTCACCTCGCTGCTGATACTGCTGGCGGCACCACAACCTCACATTACGGGCGTGCGCAAACGCTGGGTGGCACTGCCGATGCTGGTACTGTTCGGAATGGTGATGGTGCTGTTCGCCGGCGCGCAGCATTTCGAACGCAATCGCATCCTGGAACGGCTGCGCGGCGAATCAAGTGACATCATGCATGAGC
>DATLII010000329.1:0-6948 GCA_035539495.1 Dongiaceae bacterium | reverse complement strand
ACTGGAAGAAGCCGCCAAACGCGACCACCGCAAGCTGGGCAAGGAATTGGATCTGTTCCACCAGCAGGAAGAAGCGCCGGGCATGGTGTTCTGGCATCCGAAAGGCTGGGCAATCTGGCAGAAAGTGGAACAGTACGTGCGTCAGGTGTACCGCAACAGCGGCTACCAGGAAGTGCGCGGCCCGCAGATCATGGACGTGAGTCTGTGGAAGAAATCCGGCCACTGGGACAACTACCAGGAAAACATGTTTTTCACCGAGTCGGAAAAACGCACGTACGCGGTGAAACCGATGAACTGCCCCGGCCACGTGCAGATTTATAACAACTCGCTGCACAGCTACCGTGATCTGCCGATCCGTTACGCAGAGTTCGGTGGTTGCCATCGCAATGAACCATCGGGCGCATTACACGGCATCATGCGCGTGCGCGCGTTCACGCAGGATGATGGCCATATCTTCTGTACCGAAAGCCAGGTGCAAGCGGAAGTGACTGCTTTCCACCAACAAGCAATGAAGGTGTACGCAGATTTCGGCTTCGACAATATTTCCGTGAAACTGGCACTGCGCCCGGACAAACGCATCGGTACCGAGGAAGCCTGGGACAAAGCGGAAAATGGCTTGCGTGCGGCACTGAGCAGCGCTGGCGTGCAATGGGAAGAACTGCCGGGTGAAGGCGCGTTTTACGGCCCGAAAATCGAATACCACCTGAAGGATTCCATCGGCCGTGCCTGGCAGGTAGGCACCGTGCAATTCGATCCAATGATGCCCGAGCGCCTCAACGCCGAGTACGTGGACGAGCATTCCCAACGCCAGCGCCCGATCATGTTGAACCGTGCGATCGTGGGTTCGATGGAACGATTTATCGGTATTCTGATCGAGCACTATGCCGGTCACTTCCCGCTGTGGTTGTCGCCCGTGCCAGTGGTGGTCGCGACCATCACTGACGATGCGCGCGAGTGGGCTGAATCGGTGGTGGCGCAATTGAAAGCGGCTGGCATTCAGGCCCAGGCGGATTTGCGTAACGAGAAGATCGGCTACAAGGTGCGTGAGCACAGCAACGCGAAAGTGCCGCAGATCTGGGTGGTGGGCAAGCAGGAAGCCGCAGAGCAGAAAGTGGCGGTCCGGCAACTGGGCAGCCAGCAGAACGAGGTGATGACTTTCGTGGAAGCGTTCGAGCGAATCAAGGCGGCGACGGCGTTGCCGTGTTGAAGGTGACGATCTGACGGAGATCTGGCATTTTCAGATCTCCGTCCTCGACACAACGCACGACACCATTCGCACGCAACCCACGATTGACGCCAAGAATCCAATACCATGACCTTACATCTGCACAACACCCTCACCCAGCAAAAAGAAGCCTTCTCGCCGCAGAATCCCGATCGGGTCACCATGTACGTGTGCGGGCCTACCGTGTACAACTTCGTCCACATCGGCAACGCGCGCCCGGTGGTGGTGTTTGACACCCTGTTCCGCTTGTTGCAGCGGCATTTTCCGTCGGTCATCTACGCCCGCAACATAACCGACGTGGAAGACAAGATCAACGCGGCCGCCAAAGCCAACAATGAATCGATCCGGGATTTCTCTGAACGCTATGCCGTCGCCTATCGCGAAGACATGGGCAATCTCAACAATCTGCCGCCCTCGCTCGAGCCCTACGCGACCGATAACATCGACGCCATGATCGAGCAGATCCAGGCGCTGATTAAAAACGGTCACGCGTACGAAGCCGAGGGCCACGTACTGTTTCAGGTGAGCACCGACAAGCAGTACGGCAAACTGTCCAAGCGCAATATGGATGACATGATCGCTGGCGCGCGGGTGGAAGTGGCGCCCTACAAACGGGAGCCAGCGGACTTCGTGCTGTGGAAACCGTCCAGCGACGATTTGCCGGGGTGGGATAGCCCCTGGGGTCGCGGTCGCCCTGGCTGGCACATCGAGTGCTCGGCGATGATCAACAAACACCTGGGCAAAACCATTGATATTCATGCGGGCGGCATGGATCTGATCTTCCCGCACCATGAAAACGAAATTGCGCAGGGTACCTGCAGCCATGAGCACGGTTCGCAGCAGTTCGTGCGTTACTGGCTGCACAACGGCTACGTGAACATCGACGGCGAAAAGATGTCGAAATCACTCGGCAACTTCCGCACCGTGCGTGATTTGCTGCAAAGCTGGCCGGGAGAAGTAATTCGCTACTCGCTGCTCACCGCGCACTATCGCAAGCCGCTGGATTTCTCCGGCGATTTGCTCAGCAGTGCGAAATCCAGTTTGGATCGACTGTATGGTGCGTTGCGGGAAGCAGCGCTTACCGTTGATGCAAAGTTGCAACATCCGCAACTGATCGAGCTGGAGAGCTTCCTGCTGGATGATCTGAACACGCCCCAAGCGTTGGCGGTTTTGCACGCCCTGGCCAGTGACATCAACAAAGCGCAAGGCGAGGAAAAGCGGCTGTTGCAACAAGTGCTGCGCGCCGCCGGCGATCGTCTGGGCCTACTTGATCAGGACTCGGAAGCCTGGTTCAAATGGCAGCCTGCCAGCAAGCAAGGCGGCCTGAGCGATGGCGAAATCGATGCGCTGATCCAGGAACGTAACGATGTGAAGAAAGCGAAAAATTTCGCGCGCGCCGATGAGATTCGCAAACAGCTAAAGGATCAGGGTATCATGCTGGAAGACTCGAAAGACGGCACGCGCTGGACGCGGGAATAAAACTGCAGGCAGCAAGACTGCAGGATTGTCGCAGCGGCACTAGTGACAGCACAGAGCCCACGATCGTTGCAACGCAGTGACGTGGGCCTCACCTTTCGGAACGGTTCAGCCACCGGCATAACCACGCAACCTACTCCCCGCTCTTCTTCCCACCCAACTGCGACGCCTGCACCAGCACATCCCACATCAACTGCTCCGGGTTATCCGTCATATCCGCAAATTGCCCTTCCAGCAGCAGATGGCTCAACCCATGCACCAGCGCCCAAGCGTGCACCATACCGTTGACCACCCGGGGATCCGTCTCCTCCCGGTTTTTGCGGGCGGCGACCGCAGCCAATAGCGGCCCGATCGACATCTTCTCCGCTTCCGCCAATTCCTCGGTGCGGTGGCTTTTCGCAAAGCGGCCGAACATCAGCCGGAACAACGCCGGATTGTCGCGGGCGAAGTGAATATAAGCCCGCCCGGCATTCAGCATCACCTCGATCGCATCCTTGGCGCCCTCCCGAGCTTCCACCTGCGTCGCCCCCAGCCGGCGAAACCCCTCCGCCGCCAGCGCCATCAGCAACGCATCCTTGTCGGCAAAATGCCGGTACACCGCATTGGCAGACACCCCCGCCTGGCGCGCGATCTCCCGCAGGCTAACCTGGTCGGCGGGAACCGACTCCAGCAAAGCCAGCCCCGCCTGCAGCAGGGCCTCCCGCAAATTACCGTGGTGATAAGTGGCTTTGGCCGCCTGACCGGGTTCGGATTTGGGCTTGGACCGGCGACGCGAAGTTGGATCAGAAACCATGTTGACACCGTGAACATTGAAGGATTAGCATGTTGACATTGTAAACATAGAACGGCCATCCCGCGAAAAAGGAGAGCACGAACCATGGATACAGGTCAGGTAAATTCACGCACAAATAACCTAAGAGCTGACAGCAGCAAACAGGCATTAAAAGTCGTCACCGCAATACTGGGCCTGATTCCTCTGCTGACCGGCCTACTCACCCTGATGGGCCTCGACGACCCGCTCTATCAAACCGCCGACTTGCCTTCTCTTCCTGTGCTGGACAGCAACCTGCGATTTTTCGGCGGCCTCTGGTTCGGACTCGGTCTGGCTGTGTTCTGGCTGGTGCCTCGCATCGAACAACAAACCGCGCTGTTCCGCATTGTCTGGGGCGCCATTTTTCTGGGTGGAATCGGCCGGCTGCTCTCCATCATTTTCGCCGGCATGCCGCCCTTGCCCTTTGTGGCTTTTACGCTGCTGGAAATTGTGGGCGCACCTCTGTTCATTCTCTGGCAACACCGAGTATCGCAGGCCACCGCAGAAAATGGCGCCTACCAGAACCCAGCCGACCCGATTTTCCCCACCACAGCGCAGCATTCCCGCTGACACTTTCGCCAAGGAGGCATCATGAGTCTGTCCCGCAAGCTCGACGATCTGGCAGTCCAATCCGTGGAATGGACCGTCCGCCAATTTCAGAAACGCGTCCCCTACTCGTCCTCCAATTTTTATCTGGAGGGGCCATATGCACCGGTAACGGAAGAACGCACCGAAACCGAATTGCATGTCACCGGTTCGATTCCGCCGGAGTTGAATGGCCTGTATGCCCGCATCGGACCCAATCCTCTACACGTCGATAATCCTGCCGCTTACCACCTGTTCCTGGGCGACGGCATGGTGCACGGCGTGCGTCTGCGCGATGGCAAGGCACTGAGCTATCGCAATCGCTGGGTGGGCGCCCGCTCCGTCAATCGCAAACTGGGGCGTCCGTTTCTGGAAGGCACGGGTCCATTCGATGTCGTAAATACCAATATCATCGGCCACGGCGGGCGCATCTGGGCGTTGGTGGAAGGTGGCGTCACGCCGGCAGAAATGGACGGCGATCTGAATACGTTGAAACGCGGTTTGTTCGACAGCGGTGCTCACAAGGGTTACACAGCACATCCGAAGCTGGACCCGCTCACCGGCGATCTGCATGCCATCTGCTACTCTGTCACCGCGCCGAACAAGATTTTTCATGTGGTAGTGAATGCGCAATGTCAGGTTACGCAAACCACCGCGATTCCCGTCACCCACGGCCCTATGGTGCATGATTGCGCGGTTACGGCCAGCAATGTCGTCGTGCTGGATCTTCCTGTCACCTTGACACCGATGGATCTGCTGCGCGGCTCGCAATATCCATTTCGCTGGAATGAAAAACACCGCGCTCGCGTGGGATTGCTGCCCAAACAAGGCAATGCAGACCAGATCCGCTGGTTCGACGTCGAGCCCTGCTATGTCTTCCATACAGGCAACGCAGTGGATCTGCCGGACGGTGGCGCCATGATCGATGTGGTGGTGCACGATCGAATTTTCGATCGCTCCACACAGGATCTGGCGCGCTCACCCGTCACACTGGAACGCTGGACGCTGAATCCGCAACGGCGCGATGTGAAACGCGAAGTACTGTGTGACCGGCGCCAGGAATTTCCGCGCTTCGACGAGCGTTTGTCCGGCCAGGATTATCGCTACCTGTATAGCGTGGGCATCGACACCACCCAACACATACCGCAACCGTTGTATCGCTACGATCTGAAAACCGGTCAGCGACAAGAGCATCATTACGGCCCTAACGGCTTGACCGGCGAAGTGGTATTCGTGCCGCGCAGCAATGACAGCGCGGAAGATGACGGCTGGCTGCTATCGTATGTCTACGATTTGGAACAGGAGCGTAGTGATCTGGTGATTCTCAACGCGCAGGATATTGAGGGTGAACCGCAAGCCATCGTGCATCTGCCGGTGCGGGTGCCGCTGGGTTTTCACGGCAACTGGATTGCAGATCCTGTTTCGCGCTAACGAGTCGTTCACCTCAGCGCTTCCGCGTCAGCATGACTTGATTCACGGCGAATTCAGCGCTGACGCGGATCTTTCTGCTTGGACGTGGCCAGGGTTTCCACCCGGCCCGCCCGCAACACCGTCATCTGGATCGGCTGCCCTGGCGCCAAGCCATCATAATAATCGCGGATATCCCGCAACAGCGTCGGCGAGTTGCGCACCTGCACTGGCCCCACCGCCAGCACAACATCACCCCCGAGTAATACAGGATCATCACCAAAAGACACCGGCACATGACCTGCGCGCAGCCCCAAATGATCGCCGATGGATTCCAACGCCACATTCTGCACCAAGAATCCCATGTCCTGCGGTACATTCAACGCTCGCGCCAGTTCGTCTGCCACCACATAAATATCGACACCGAACCAGAGCGGCGGCTGCTCCAGCATCAAGTTACGCACGGTCTTGCTGGTGACTGCGAACCCCATGCCCTGACTGCCGCCGGATTCGCTCAGGATATGACTCACCACACCGATCACTTCGCCCCGCATATTGAACATGGGGCCACCGGAATTACCCTGATTGATCGCCGCATCGGTTTGCAGAAAGTCGATCGGTTCCAGCGCAAAATCCGTTTCCTGCAGACGCCGACCGCTGACATGTCCGGTCGTTAATGTATGTTCCAGGCCGTAAGGCGCACCAATCACCATCACTTCTTCGCCGGTCTTTACTTTGTCCGAATCACCGAGCGTCGCCACCGGCAGCTGTTTGGGCAACTCCTGCAACCGGATCAATGCCAAATCCGCCGGCACCATCGACGACATTACTCGTGCACGGATTTTGCGATGATCACCCAGTTCTACCACCACGATATCAGCGCGGCTAACCACGTGGGCCGCCGTCAGAATGTCACCCTGCTTGGAAATGATCACGCCGGAACCGATGCCGCTGGGTTCGGCGTCCTTCACTTTCGTGGCGCCTTCCATGGTGTGGATCACTACCACGGCAGGATCGACTTTTTGGTAGAGAGTGGTGAAGTCGGTGGCGAAGGTGGTAGCCGATGTGAACAACATCAGGCACAGGATGGGTCGAAACAGAATCCCCATATTCAAATGGTCCTGAAACGAAAAAGGTTTGTGCATGATACACAAACCTTTTCGGGACATGCAGCCGTTGTGGGTTTAGTTTCGACGATGTTTCGTCAGCAGCACTTCAGTAACGGTGCCATCGTTTCCGCCTGCGATTCCCACTTGTATGACGTCTCTATCCTCCACTATAAAATCACCAGAAACATAGTCCTTGATTTCAATTCGATCATCGACCTTGCCAGAATGGTCCAATAGCGTAATACGGGACTTGGTATGTCCCTGCAGATCAGTAGACACTTCGTTAACTGCACAGCTAGTAGTGGTACTACCCGCCACACCATCTATTTGCCAAT
>DATLII010000328.1:0-3570 GCA_035539495.1 Dongiaceae bacterium | reverse complement strand
TGCAGACCCTGGCCCGCTCCGGCATGAACCCTGGCGCGATGGCGGATTTCTTCGAGGCCCTGCAGCGCAGCATGCGTTACTCGGGCGAGATCCCGCCCGAATTCCTGCTCACTCACCCGGTGACCGAATCCCGTATCACCGACGCTCGCGCCCGTGCGGCACAATTGCCCGCAGCACCCAGCAGCAACTCACTGGAATTCGCCCTGATGAAGGTGCGTCTGTCCGTGCTGTTCGCGCGGGATTCCTCGGCCACGATCAACGACCTGCTGACACAACGCAAAAACAGCTCCGAGTTTGTGGAAGTTAACGAGTACGGCCTGACCTGCGCCTACGCCAAAGCCAATCAATTGGACGAAGCGCTAACCACGGTGGACGGTTTGTTGAAGCGACGCCCGGAACGCATCACGTATATCGCCACCAAAGCCGAAATCCTGAATCAGAGCGGCCGCTACAAAGACGCGATCAAGCTGCTGGAATCGGCCCTGAAGTACAACCCGGATAATTACGTGCTGACCATCCACTACACTAACGCACTGATCAAGAGCAAACGGGCCAACGACGCGGTGGATCTGCTCCGTTATCAACTGACCCAGCATGAATCCTGGCCGCTGCTTTGGAGCATGCTGGCGGAAGCCTATGGCAAATCCGATGATCGCCTGGGTGTTTATCAGGCGCGGGCGGAGTACTACTTCCTTTACGGCCGCACAATGACTGCACTGGAACAGTTGCAATATGCACTACCGCTGGCGGAGAAACAGTTTCAGGTGGCGGCCAAGATCAACACTCGCATGGACGAAATGCGAGCATCTGAAATGGACATGAAGCTATAAGGATTGAGGCAGAAGGCCTGACATCAGGCCTTCTGTGCAGGGTGACGATCAGGCGTTGCCTTTGACGTTTTTCTTCAACGTGCGAGCGAAATCCAGCATGCGGTTGAGGGGGATCATGGCCCGCTCGATCAACGCCGGATCTACATGCACTTCGTTACGGTGAGTTTCCAGTTCCTGGGTCAGCACATCCAGCGTGTTCATGGCCATCCAGGGACAATGCGCACAAGATCGGCAGGTAGCACCGTTGCCGGCAGTGGGTGCTTCGATAAAGGTCTTTCCCGGCGCCTGCTGCTGCATCTTGTAGAAAATACCGCGATCGGTAGCGACGATGAAATTCGGATTGGGCAGATTTTTCGCAGCGTTGATCAACTGGGAGGTCGACCCCACCACATCCGCCAGCTTCACTACTGCTTCCGGTGATTCCGGGTGTACCAGAATCGCGGCATCCGGATAAACCTTCTTCAGATCCTCCAGCGCCTTCGCCTTGAATTCCTCGTGTACGATGCAGGAACCGTCCCACAGCAGCATGTCAGCGCCGGTTACTCTTTCTACATAAGCACCCAGGTGCTTGTCCGGCGCCCAGATCACTTTCTTGCCTTGACCATGCAGGTATTCCACCAGATCCACCGCGATGCTGGAGGTCACCACCCAATCGGCCCGTGCTTTCACCGCGGCAGATGTGTTGGCGTACACCACCACTTCGCGATCCGGATGTTGGTCGCAGAAAGCAGAGAACTGATCCACCGGGCAACCCAGATCCAGAGAACAGGTCGCTTCCAGGGTGGGCATCAATACGGTTTTTTCGGGGCTAAGGATTTTCGCGGTTTCGCCCATGAACTTCACGCCCGCTACCACGAGGGTCTTGGCGGGATGTTCCTTGCCGAAGCGGGCCATTTCCAGGGAGTCCGACACGCAACCGCCGGTCTCTTCCGCCAACGCCTGCAACTCCGGCGCGGTGTAATAGTGAGCCACCAGCACGGCGTTCTGTTGCTTCAATAACTGCTTGATGCGCTCCCGGTACTGATCCTGCTGCTGCTCGCTCAATGGCGGCGGCACATTCACTCCATCCAGATGTTCACGGACAAGTTGGGAGATGGAATCGCTCATTAGGGGAACCTCGGTACGGGCGTTAACCTGGCAGGGCGGGCATGATACCACAGCGCTTTCTCCATGAGCTGCCACCATGAGCTGTCACGATAGACAGCCACGCCCTGCTGCACTTCTGATCAACCTTTGAAGTACCTTCTTCATAAAGCAGGTACTTTGTCTTCATAAAGAGGATACGTGCTCATCATAATGGGGGCACAGACCACCCATTTAAAGTGCGAATTCAGCCACCTCGAAACAGCCATTCGATTTACCTTTTGAATTTCATTTATTTACACCGAGCGGGAATGCAGCAATCGGTATTACTACAGCTAGAATTGAAGGATCAATTGGGCTATTTTAAGTCCGCATGCGCTGACCCCACATCCCGTTGCGGAACAGCCGCGATTCAGCAGACCGACATCCCAGCCCGTCCAAACTCGGCCCCTATTGGCCTCCTGTCGGCCCTATGGGGCCTTACATAAAGAGCTAAGAGTAAAAGACGAAGACGATGAAACTAGTGTTAACCGTCACTCAGTCGCCTGCCGACAACAATATCACCGGCCAGACGTTCAGCATCGACACCGCCGGCGCCACCATAGGTCGCGGCCCGGCCAACAACTGGGTGCTGAGTGATGGCGCGCGCATCATCTCGACCCACCACGCCAGCGTCGCCTTCCGTCAAGGCCAATTTGTGCTGACCGATCACAGCACCAACGGCACGTTCGTCAACAACGGCGTAGCACCGCTCGGCCAGGGCAACTCGATTCCGTTGCAGGACAATGATCTGATCCGCATCGGCAAATATGAACTTCGCGCCGGCGTGGTCGCCGCTGCGCCTGTACCCGGTCCGGTCGCCACCGGACGCAACAGCATTCCTGACAGCTTTCTGGATGAGCTGTCGAACAAGCCAGCCAAACAACCTGCTGCACCACCGCCAGGGCCGGTATCGCCTTCCGCACTGGATGATTTTGACCGCTGGCTGGAGCCGCAGGCCGAAGCTGCGCCAGCAAGACCGCAATGGGGTGCATCCAATATTGAATACGGCGCGGCGCCAGACGTGATCGACTCGATGGATCCTCTGGCAGCCATCGACCAGGCCCGTGGCGGCAGCGATCCACTGTTCCCCTCCGATATTCAGGATGATGATTCGGGTTGGTGGAAGGACAGCAAGCCCGACAATGCGCCAGCCATTCAGCAGGCCTTCCAGCCCTCTCCCATCAGAAACCAAACGCCCTCATCGACACCCGCGACGGCCGCCGTTTTCAATACCGAACCCAGCTTCAATGTTGAGTCGGATTTCAATCAAGGGTCCGGTGGTTTTGGTGTGGCGGAACTTGGGCTGGATAGCGGCTCTGATATCGATGCGCTGCTGGGACTAGCCCCCAGCGAACCGACGTCTGAGTTCGAGCCACCGCCACGGACACCGCAGCCGAACCCCGCTTGGGAAGTTCAGCAGACGACTCAGCCGCGCAATGAGCAGCCACGCAACGAGCCGCCTCGCGCAGATTTTTCCCGTGCTGACCTTCCCCGCAATGAACCCGTGCCGGTGATGCCCACCATGCCGACGCCGCCTGTAGCGCCCGTCACGCCACGCCCGACATCCAATGTGAGTGGTGGCGACGGCGCACGTCAGTTGGCGGAACTGCTGGGG
>DATLII010000327.1:0-2004 GCA_035539495.1 Dongiaceae bacterium | reverse complement strand
GAAGATGCCGGGGCCGTTGACGGTAGCGTATGCACGTACACCTTCGAACACGCCCATGCCGTAGTGCAGGGTGTGGGTCAGGACATGAACCTTGGCGTCTCGCCAGGGTACCAGTTCGCCGTCAAACCAGATCAGACCGTCGCGGTCGGCCATGGACATGGGAAAAGCTCCTTTGAAATCAGGGAAATGCCCGAAACCTGAACTGGTCGTGCGGCGCCGGCCGAGTGCCACGGCAGCGGCGCGAACCAGGGTGGATGCGGCCGGGGGCCGACACTATAGCACAACCGTTGCTCGCTTTGACGAGGGTCAACCCAGGGTTTTGTGCCAGATCGCCCGTACCTCCCGACGCTCATTGACGAAGTGGTCGCCACTCACCTGGGCCGGCGCGTTCAGCAACGCCAGACGGTGGCTTTCGCTGCGAAACGCCAGGTAGGCCTGCTGTAGTGCAGTGGCATCATGCTCGGTCAGAATGCCCTCATCGCGGGCGGCATACAGGATGCGCATATTGTCGGTCCACTCCGCCATCGCGGGACGGTCACCACTGTGGCGCAGCACCAGATACTGGGCCAGGAATTCAATATCGACGATACCGCCGGGGTCCTGCTTCAGATCGAACACCTCATCGGCCTGCAGCAGGGATTCATCCAGATCCAGTACTGACTTGTGACTGCTGAGCTGGCCTAGCATCTTCTGACGCATGTCGGTGACTTCTTTCAGCAACGCTTCCGGGTCCCGGGGCTTGGCCAACACCGCGCGGCGCACGGCATCGAATTTTTTCGCCAGCCGCGGGCAACCCGCCAGCACCCGTGCGCGCACCAAGGCCTGGTGTTCCCAGGTCCAAGCATCGTTGTTCTGGTAGCGCTCGAAAGCTGCGAGGGAACTCACCAGCAAGCCGGAATTACCCGAAGGTCGCAGCCGCATATCGGTTTCGTACAATTCGCCGCTGGCCATGCGCGTGGTGAGAATGTGAATGATGCGCTGGCCCAGGCGCGCGAAGAAAACGTTGTTGTCGAGAGGACTGCTACCGTCGGTTTCCAGCGCCGGATGCGCGTCGTGAATGAACACCAGATCCAGGTCGGAGCTGTAGCTGAGTTCGAGCCCACCCACTTTGCCGTAACCGACGATGATGAAATCCGGATCGCACGGTGTACCCGATTCCCGTTGCGGCCGGCCGTGTTTTTCCACCAGGGAACGCCAGGCCAGATCGAATACTGCTTGCAGCAATGTCTCCGCCAGCCAGGTCAGGTAGTCGCTCACCTTCATCAATGGCAAGGTACCTGCCATTTCCGACGCAGCGACGCGCAACACATGCGCGTGCTTGAACTGACGCAGGCAATCCATCTGCCGTTCCAGATCGTCTTCGGGAATGCGTAATAGCAGCTGGCGCAATTCATTGCTGAGCACGTCCACCGTCAGGGGCCGCAACAGATTGGCTTCATTCAACAGCGTGTCGAGCAGCACCGGATAACGACACATGGTGTCGGCCACCCACGGGCTGGCGCTAAACATCAGGGCCAGCCGATTGAGCGAGCGCGGATTTTCCACCAGCAATGCCATGTACGCAGAACGGCGGCGGACCGCTTCGATCAACCGCAGCACCCGCTGCAACGCCAGATCGGGATGATCCTGCTGACCGCAGGCGTTGATGATCAGCGGCATCAACTTGTCGAGCCGTTCGCGCGCCACTGCCTGCAAGTGTGTGACCTGCTTGCTGGATTTCATTTCGCTGAGAAGGCGCCAAATCTCCTCTACATCGCGATAGCCCAGCTCACGCAGATCGTCGAGCGCCTCGGGGCCAGTTTCCGTAGACATCCACAAGCTCACGGCCTGATCGCGCACGCTGACATCATTTTCTTTCTTGGTGTCTGCAATCAGATTGGAAAAATGCGTACGCACTCGCTGTCGCACCGCTTCCAGATGTGCATAAAAGCTGGACCAATCATCAAAACCTAAACCGATAGCGATGCGCAAACGATCCAGCTCATCATCAGGCAAGAGTTGGCT
>DATLII010000326.1:0-7696 GCA_035539495.1 Dongiaceae bacterium | reverse complement strand
GTGTTTGGGTTTAGTGCTTTGGCGTTCATGCGCTCACCGTGAGCGCGTCACTGGCTTCCTGTCCGCTAGGGCGATGGTTGGAATGACCAAACAATGCGACCCGTTGCTGCACCAACTTATCGAACAGTTTGGAGATGGCTTCATGATGATTCGCTACATCCACGCAAGCGCAAGCACCGTGACCGCCCGAACGTTGATCCGGCGGATAGCCGTTCAGCAACAGACGCATCGGCCTGTGTTGCGCCGGCCAAAGATCTTTGAAGAACGCGAGAAACGCATCGCGTGGCATGCCGTTGTCATACGTCAGCGCCAGATATTCGTGCGGCTCGTAATCATCGGAAGCATATGCGGCGGAATAACCCGGCATCGCCAGACAGGCAAACGCACTGCGGATATCGTGTCGTTCCATCAGCGATAGCGCATTCAACACCATCAATCTGTGAGCCTGCTTGGTGTATTCGCGGGAAATGCCGCCCGCCACCAGGTACAGATGTTCGCCATCGGGGTCAAAGGTGGCGGCGAAACTGCCATTATCGGTCGCATCGGCCCAGGACGTGATCGTTTCCGGGGATTTGTTTGTAGGCTGCATGATGTACCAGCCCATGATGGCGCCGGGTTTGCGTTTGTCGCTGCGATCGCGTTTTTCCAATACCCAAAACCAGGGCGTGCCGCTTTGCTGTTGGTAGTAATTCAGGGTTTCCACTTGATGCTGAATAAAATCCTGCGTGTCGGTGGCGGCTTCCCCCAACCAACCGTACTCCTGCTGATCCAGACGATGCAGTTCAGGCACATCCCCGATGGTGGCGGGGCGTACGCACCAATCACCTAAGCGGAATCCACCGCGCTCATGGCGGTTGTGCAGCAGATAGTTACGCAGGGCGTGCAAATCGCGCGCGGAAGCATCTGGATTCTGCGCGAAAGCCTCGTCCAGCGTCGTGTTGGAATCGATATTTGCTGCACGCACCTGGCACAGCTCCGCAATCGATGGATGATTGAAAAGTTGGGTGATGGACAGTTCTTCTTGTGTCGCTTGTTCGTAACGTTGACAAAACTCTACTGCGGTGAGGGAGCTCATACCTTGTTCGGTCAGCGGAATCTGAACATCGATGGCGCTTGGATCTGGCAGGTTCAACATCTGGGCCGCAATGGTCTGCATCAAGGCCTCCTGCGGTGACAACGCTGTTGCTGAAACTGTCGCGCTGCTTGCTGTGCGCACGATAGGTGCGGCGTTTGCTTTCAACATAAACAGCGCCTTTCGTTCCAGCACGCCTTGCTGCCACAGTTGACGGCAGGCTTGACGCCGCACTTTGCCGCTCGTGGTTTTCAACACAGTTCCGATGGGTGCAACGACAATGGCATGACAGGGAATCTGGTGTGATTCCAGCACTGCACGTTGTAGCTGCAGTGCAAATTGTTCCAACTGCTGTTGTGTGGCAGTCAAGCTGCGAATGTCGACCAGCAATACCAACTTTTCTTCTGTGCTGGTGCCGGATTCCACATCCACAGCGAACGCCGCCACTGACAAAGGTTTGATAGCGCCAGAGACCTCCTGCACGCTTTCTTCGATGTCCTGCGGATAAATATTGCGGCCCGCCAGGATCAGCATGTCCTTCAGTCGCCCGCAGATATACAACTCACCCTGGTGCAGGAATCCCAGATCACCGGTGCGCAAGTAATGGCGGTCAGCTTCGTCTTCGATGCGTGCTTGAAACGCATGTGCGTTCTGTTCGTCCAACTTCCAATAGCCGGCTGCCTTGCTGGGGGAATCCACCCAAACCTCTCCCACCCGATCTGGCGCGCACTGCTGCGATGTATCAGGATTCACGATGCGCAGTTGCATATCCTCCAGGTGCCGCCCGCTGCTCACCAGCGCAATGCCATTGGCCGCCCGCTCGTTGACTTTTACCACGCGCTGTTGATGTTCCAGCAAATCGCGATCGAAGTGGGTGATGGTGCCGCCGTTATAGGTGATGCCGACGGTGTGCTCAGCCAGTCCATAGGCGGGTTTATAGGCCTGTGGTTTCAGACCACTGACAGCGAATGCATCCAGAAAACGCCGCATGGTGCTGGCGCGTACAGGTTCGGCCGCGCTCATTACCACTTCCAGTGCGCTCAAATCCCATTGTGCCCGCTGTTCCGGCGTGGTTTTCTGCACTGCTAATTCGTAGGCGAAATTAGGCCCGGCAGTGTGCGTCGCGCCTGTCGCATGCATCAACTCAAACCAAAGCGCCGGCCGCTTGATAAAGGAAAACGGCGAGAACAGTGTCAGTTGCAGATTGCCCGCCAGCGCATTCATGATGCCGCCGATCAAACCCAGATCATGGTATTGCGGAACCCAGAATACCGCGCGGGAGCCGGGCCCGATATTCAGCGCCCGGCATGCGCAATCAATTTGATGTGCCAGATTGCCGTGGGTTATCACCACACCTTTCGGTGCAGAAGTTGAACCGGATGTGTACTGAATCAGCGCCACGTCGTTGGGCGTGGGCTCCGCGCCATGCACAGCGGGAAAATCGCCGGCGTTGACATGATCCGTGGTGACCCATTGCAGCGCCAAAGACCAACGGGCCGGATCGGTGGCCGCCAGCTCCTGCAATCCGCCGCGATTACGGGTCAGTTCATACTGATGATTTGTTAATACCAAGCGGGCGTCGCAATCTTGCGCAATGCGTAAAAAGGCCTCGGTGCCGCTGTCCAGTTTGCGCGGATTGGGCGGATACACCGGCACCGGAATCAGGCCCGCGCGCAAACATCCGGCAAAGGCCAACACAAAATCCACCGATGGCGGATACACCAGTAACACGCGATCACCCGGCTGCAATTCCAGATGTGTGCGCAAGAATCCTGTCATCGCATCGATACGGTCAGCGAAGTCGCGCCAAGTCAAAACCTGATCGATCTTACCGTTTTCATTGGCATAGGAAATAACGGGTTGATCCGGCGTGGTCAGTGGACGGGTTTGCAGTGCGCTAAAAATGGAAGCAAATGAAGTCATGGCAGCAGATGTCCGTATCAATGAGTAGGAAAACGACAGTGGTGATAGGTGTTGGAACTGGCAGCAGGCATCCGCAGCATGCACCAGAGCGTCAGGCCACCGGCCAGCTGATCCTGTTGCAACACACGAAAACCCATACGCTCGTAGCGGGTCACCAGTTCAGGCTCAAATACTTCCAGGTAACAGGGCGTCTGCTCGTTGTCGGCCCGTTGCAGAGCTTCATTCAGCAGGGCAACACCGTTGCCACGCCCTTGCAGCGATGGCGTTACACCGACGGCGATCACGTACCAATGCGGAACCGGCGCCAGTTGCAGACGCCGCCGTTCCAGATGCAGACCGAGGAAAAACGCGCGCCATGCACCGCGGATTCCAAAAAAGCGAGGCAGGGACAATGCGCCTGCACGTAACAGTTCAAACAGCGATGGCGACTGACCGGGGGCAAGCAATAGGATCCCGCCGGTTCCAACGTCAGTGCTCAGCACGGCACCGTATCGCAACGCCAGCCGCGCGATGAATGTCCCGAAAAACCAGGACAATGCAGACACGCGATCGGGATGACAGGCCAGGATGAAGCGATAATCCGGCGCGTCGTTAAAGGCGTGAGCCAATGACAGGCCCAAGCGCTCGGTAAGGTGGCTGGGCGTGTTTAGCGTCAGAATGGGATCCGGCATGAAGTGAAAACCTACACAAGTGAAGACGAGCGCAGTCTAGGTGGGGAGGGGTGGAAAGTTGGAATACTTAAGTTGGGTTGACGGATGAGGGTGCGGGTGTTAGATGGGCTGGTAAGCGGGGCTTTGGGGTGGGATCGGCGAGCGGTCGCGTTCCTACAAACCAGAAATTTCCTTTTGCGATTTCTTTGTCAGCCTGGAAAACGCATCTTGATAGGACCATCTGATCAATTCTTTCAAGCGATCAGCCTCCAAGGAGGAAACGCTGACGACCGTGACCCAATGAAACCGGTGCATATACCGCGCTGGTTTTATCCCAGGTTGATCGGTCAGCTCAATGAACCGTTCCGGTGTTACTCGAAAACTGAAGCGCCACTTCTCAGGATCACTCGTCTTGAAGTAGGCGAATAATTTAGCACCGACGTAATAGGCAAGCACATTAGCCGGTTCGCCAGATTCTCTCTCTGTAGCGCCAGGGAGCGATCGGCAGAATTTCTTTACCGCTTCTACATTCATATCGAATGGGCTGGCAAATGGCGGTGGAAATAATTCGCCGCATTAAAGTTCGCGATGAGTTCTGTCATTGGAGTGATGCCTTTTGTTTGATCCAGTAGTGGTGACTTTCGATTGAGTGGCGGCTTCAGCAACCATTCAACAGGCCTCCATTGGATGGGCATCGAAAAATGCGTGCGCTTGTTGGGTGCTTCCTTCACGAAATTACTCGAAAGTTGGACGTTTGAGGCCAGAAAGCCGAGATAAAAAGGCAAACCTTTGGATGCCGCGTAAGGAGCTGGCAGGCCAAGCTCCAGTTCCATATAATGAATTTCAATTAAGGGGGGTCTTATTCATCTTATGTCCCCTATACCGTAGTAAATGGTGCCGGGAACAAGGGGACTGCATGCACGCGCTGAAGTATCGTTCGGACATCGACGGATTGCGCGCGGTTGCGGTTGTGCCCGTGATCCTCTATCACATGGGATCAGCGCTCGCGCCCGGCGGCTTCGTCGGCGTCGACGTGTTCTTTGTCATTTCAGGCTTCCTCATTACCACGGTCATTCGCGAGGAGATCGAGGCGGGCAACTTCTCGATCTTGCGTTTCTATGAACGGCGCGCGCGACGTATTCTCCCTGCTCTTTTCGCGACGGTGCTCCTGACCTTCATCGTCGGTCTGTGCCTGTTCATGCCAGACGAGTTGCGCGATCTTGGCGCCAGCATGGTGGGCGTTGCGGTCTTCGCATCCAACATCCTGTTCTGGCAGCAGACGGATTATTTTTCCGGCCCCGTCGAGCTGAAGCCCCTCATCCACACCTGGTCGCTGGCGGTGGAGGAGCAATATTACATTGTCTTCCCGCTGCTCCTTATGGCCATCGCCCGCTGGGGCGGGCGGCGATATCTGGTGCCGACGGTGATCGTCGCGATTCTTTCCTTCGCGATCTCGGTTCTGATGCTGTGGCTCGACCCCACCGGAAATTATTATCTTCTGCCCTCACGAGCCTGGGAGCTGCTCATCGGCTCATTGCTCGCTTATGGTCGTCCATTCGAGGTTCACAATCGCCGAGTAGGTGAATTGCTGGCCGCGGCTGGCCTCGCCGTGATCCTCGCCTCGGTCGTGCTGCTCGACCATGATAGCCCCTTCCCCGGCTACAATGCGCTGTGGCCATGCCTTGGCACGGCGGCGATCATCGCGGCGGGGACACATGCGCCGACCCGCGTCGGCCGGCTGCTCGGCATCAAACCGCTGGTGGCTATCGGTCTCATCTCCTATTCGCTCTATCTTGTCCATTGGCCAGTGATCGTCTTCACCCGCTACGTGCTGTTCGACATGCCCGGGCCGGTGGGCCAGGTCGCGATGATTGCCGCGATGGTCGCGCTGGCGGCGCTCTCCTGGCGCTTCGTCGAGCGACCATTCCGCAATCGCCACCGCTATTCGCAGCGCGCTATCCTCACGTTCGCGGTCGTCGGCCTGCTGCTGACCGGAGCGGCGGGCGCGGCCACTTTTGCGCTGCGCGGACTGCCACAACGATTTGGAGAACTGGAAGCGCTGACGGTTCGCAACGAGGATAGTAGTGAGGCGCCTGCGGCGAGTCCGCGCTGCTTCCTGAACGCGAGGAGCTGGACCGATTGGTCGGGCGATGCCTGTTTCCTGACGTCGGGCGACGGGCCGGTAACGCTGCTATGGGGCGATTCGCACGCGAACCATTATCGCCGCGCGATCAGTGCAATGGCACCACCCCCTCATGAGCGCATTCTCTTCTATGCAACCGCCGGCTGCCTGCCGCTGCTCGACGAGCCACAGTTGCGCGCTGAATGCGTGCCCAACGCGAGCCACATCCAGGACATCATCCGGCAGTACAACGTCCGCACGGTGATCCTATCCGGATATTGGTATTTCATCATGGCACGTGCCGGTCTCGCGCCTCAGGATGTGGAGCGGACTGTCGTGGCGTTGCGCGAAATGGGTGTGCGCGTCCGCATCATCGGCGACAACCCGGATTTCTCGATCAACAACATGCAGTTCCTTGCTTATCGCCTGTCCCAGCGCAGCGATCCCGGCGCCGACATGCGCATGACACCGCGCAACGACTGGAAGATTAATCCGGCGCTGCAGCGGATCGTCGGCGACGCCGACTTCTTCGATCCAATGGCGACGTTGTGTGAGGGCCGCGAATGTCTGGTTTTCGCGAATGGTCATCTGCTGATGAACGATAATGCGCACTTGTCGCGTTATGGCAGTGCGATGGTCGTGGACGCGATGCGAGCCTGGCTGGACATGCCGCTGGCACCTCGCGCGTCGGACACGCGTTAGAGCGGTGGGGCCTGCCCAGTGTCGAGGGTTTTGGGCAGGCGATGCACCCCGTTAGCATTCTGGTATATCTGTGGAGGTTGCCCACAATCAATGTACGACGGCTGTTTGCTTGTATCCTCTTTGCCGCGCGTGAAGATCTGACTGATTGCTGCGAGCGCTCAGAACAAGCCGATCTTTGGGAGAGATTGGATTTTTAACCAATTGATTCAGATGGCGCGCCCGAGAGGATTCGAACCTCTGACCTTTGCCTCCGGAGGGCAACGCTCTATCCAGCTGAGCTACGGGCGCGTGAGGGGTGTTGCCTGACATGATGTAGCCGCTAAAAAGGGCCGGCGGCAATCAAGGGGCGCTATGATAAGCGCTTGATCCAGCAAAGTCCATGTGCCTAGCCGGTTTCCTCCCTGGGCGGATTTGGCTAATCTGTTCGCTACGAAATGGACCCGTCCGCCCCCGAAAGGAGCCCTCATGCACCGCATCCTGCTTCTACCTATCCTGTCCTTTATTATGTTGCTGGCCGCTTGTTCCCAGCAGCCGGTGACGATCGATTACGATCAGGGCGCCTATCTTAAAACTTTGAAAACCTACGCAATATCACCACCGACGCAGATGTCTGGGGGCTTCCAGTCTCTGGATAACAACCGGATTGAGACGTCGATCCGGGCGGCCCTGGCCAGCAAGCAGATGCAGGAAGTGCCCGCCGACAAGGCGGAATTCCTGGTGTCGTACCGCGTTGAGCCGGAGCGGAAGCTAGACAATTCCGGCGTCAGTTTCGGCTTTGGTGTGGGCAGTGGTGGCATGGGTGTCGGTGCCAGCACCAGCCCGCCGGCCAAGGAAGTGGTGGAGGGCAAGCTGGTGGTGGAGGTGGTCGATCCTGCGAAGAAGCAGGTGGTGTGGAGCGCCCGCGCCAATGAAAATCTCACCGACTCGATGAGCTCCGGTAAACGGGGTGAACTGATCGGATTCCTGGTGACCTCCATGTTCGAACGGTTCCCGCCCCAATGAGATCACGCTCTCACATTTTACCGCGCATTATTATCCTGGTTGCACTGCTGGCCCTGGCGCTTTGGCTGGGGGGCTGTGCGCCCTATCAAGCGCGGGTGGATTTCGATCCTTCCGCCGATCTGACCACGTTGAAGACCTACGCCTGGGTGCCGGCGGATCAGTCGGCAGCGGCGGGCGAGGGTTATCAATCATTGGATCAGGTGCGGTTGCGGCGGGCTTTCGAGG
>DATLII010000325.1:0-2649 GCA_035539495.1 Dongiaceae bacterium | reverse complement strand
GAGGCTCGTCGCGCAGGGCCTGGCCCAGCTGGCGGATGCGATCATCGGGTAGGCGGTGGGTCAGAAAGCAGTGGTGCAGCTTGCGCAGACCGTCCATTTCCGAGCGCGCCAGCCATTGATCTTCCACTCCCATCAGCCAGCCGATATAGCGCCACATATGCATGACGTCGGCGGCCTGTTTGGGTCGATACGGAACGCCGAACAGCCGGGCACCTAGCAGGGTCACCGGGCCAAACGCCAGATAGGTGGCCAACATGTCCACCTGGTTGATGGGAACGCCCCATTTGCTTGCTTCCCAGTCGGGCTTGTTCAGCAGATTACGTCGCACCAGCGCGTGCACCAGGCGCACCCGGATAGTGGTAGTGAAGCCGGCGCCGAAACGGGACATGCCGCCGGGCTCGGTCACATCGTTCAGCCATTTGCCGGTTTCCCCCAAGCGTAGGGTGATGTCTTTGCTCAGGGCGCCGGTGCGGGCCAGGGTCTGGTTCATGCTGTAGAAGTAGGCGTAGCCGCCCATCAGCGCCATGTCCCGCAACACATAGATTGCCACCGGCCCGGACAGGTGGGCTGCTTGAGCGCCGGTTTCCAGCTGAGCTCGATTGAGCCAGGATGGCGCATTGTCGACGACGGCAAAAAATGCCTGCAATGGCGCGGGCGGATTGGGAACGGAATCAATGCCTTGATGCAAGGCCTGCTCAAACAGAGGCTTGGCCTGGCGGGGGCCTGCTTCGAACATCCAGTCCACCAGGGCGTCCATAGCCGGGTCGCCGTGCCCCAACGCCAGTTGTAACTGCTGCCATTCAGACGGGGTCGGCGCCAGGGGCTTGCCGAATACCAAGCGGCTAACCCAATCCGGCAGCCGCCGCCGGAAGGCAAGATCCGCGGGCGCTAGGCGTTCGGGAGCGTGAATCTCTGCGGGGGAGCGATCCGCTGGGGCAAAGGCTGCGCTGGATGACATCGGGTTTCCTGCTTGTTTGGCCGCGATTTAACCAGTACCTTATTACGAGTATTTGCTCGTGTTCAACTCGCATTTTATGTTCAGGTGGATTTTTAATGCGCAAGGCACCTCAACAGAAGCGTTCCCGGGAAATGGTGTCCCGCCTGCTGGAGGCCACCGGCGCCACCATTGCCGAACGGGGGCTGGATAACACCACCACGAACCACATCGCCGAGCGGGCAGGGGTCAGCATCGGCTCCCTGTATCAGTACTTTCCCGACAAGGACGCGCTGGTGGAAGCCCTGCTGGTGCAATTGGGTGAGCAGATCGGCCGCACTTTTCGCCGGCGGGCGGAGGCCCTCGACTTTCACCAACTGCGATTGCGGGATGTGGCGGCGCTGGGCATTGCGTATGGAATGAATTTGATTCGCACAGACCCATTGTTCAGCGAGTTGACGCGCAACTGGAACCGGGTGCCGATCGAAAAAATGCTCGATCCTCTGGAGCGCTTTTTTCTGGTGATGGCGCAGCCCTATTTTCTGCGCAACTATCACAACTATCCGGTGCAAAATCTGGAAGCCAAGCTGTATGTGTTGATCAACTCTACGCTGTTTACCGCGATCCGCTATTTGGGTCAGGAAACGCGCGCGCTGCCTGAACAGCGTTTGGTGGAAACCCTGGCGGACATGATTGTGACGGTGCTGGAACGGCCTGATACGTTGGAACGGTCCGATAGGGTTTCCGACGCACCCGTTAGCTCTTAATTTCATCAGATGCTTAGGTTGATTTGCATCAAGATTGCACCGTAAGGCGGCGCCTATGCTGGTTGTTCTTCTCCAGATCCTGTAGGTGCCGCTGATGTCAGTATGCCGAGGCGGGCCTATTTCTTCCGATCAAGCGATTATCCTGCCAAGGAGTGTGCTCGATGACCTCTACCACCGCTCAGCCTGCCCGATCTGCTTCCGCCCTTGATGCCGTTACTGCCCCTCTGAATGCTGATGAATTGCGCCGCATGCATGCTTGGTGGCGCGCTTGCAATTACCTTGCTGTGGGAATGATTTATCTGCGCGACAATCCGCTGCTGCGGGAACCGCTCGCCGTTGAACAGGTAAAACATCGTCTGCTGGGCCACTGGGGCGCGAGCCCAGCACTGTCGTTTGTCTGGACGCACTTGAATCGCCTGATTCAACGGGACGATTTAAATGTGGTGTTCGTTGCCGGCCCTGGCCACGGTGCGCCCGGTGTGCTGGGCCCTGCGTATTTGGAAGGTACTTATTCCGAAATCTATCCGGACAAGAGTGAAGACGCCGAAGGGCTGCAGAAATTTTTCAAACAGTTTTCATTCCCGGGTCATATTGGCAGTCACGTCACCCCGGAAACGCCGGGATCGATTCATGAAGGCGGTGAGTTGGGCTACAGCCTGTCCCACGCTTACGGCGCTGCACTGGACAATCCGGATCTGATCGTCGCCTGCGTGGTGGGCGATGGTGAAGCGGAAACCGGCCCCTTGGCCACGGCGTGGCACTCCAATAAATTTCTGAATCCGATTCGCGATGGCGCGGTGTTGCCGATCCTGAATCTGAACGGCTACAAAATTGCGAATCCTACGATTCTGGCGCGCATCAGCCACGAGGAGCTGGAAGCGCTGTTTATTGGCTACGGTTACACGCCTTATTTTGTCGAGGGCGACGATCCGGAAAAAATGCATCAAA
>DATLII010000324.1:0-10755 GCA_035539495.1 Dongiaceae bacterium | reverse complement strand
GTCTTCGCTCTGGAAAAACACAATCAGATCGAATGTGCTGGCATATTCCAGACAGCGCAGCAACGTCAGACTGTCCTTGATCGGCTGGCGCAATTGCGACACGCCGATGCAACCGGCTTCTTTCAGCGTGTGCATTTCCGCCAGATGCTGGCCTTGCAAACCTTTGGTGAGCGCGCCAATCGGCAGCACATGGGCATAACCGGATTGATAAGCCCGCTCCTGAATCAGCGCCGCCACAGCACGAGTGTCAATGATCGGTTTGGTATCCGGCGGGCAACACAGATGGGTGATACCACCGGCCGCTGCAGCGCGGGTTTCGCTGTGGATAGTGCCTTTTTGCGTCTGGCCCGGTTCACGCACGCGCGCGCACAAATCCACCGCACCGGGAATCACCAGCATGTTGGCAGCGTCGAATTCCACGTCGGGTTTGAAACCCACTGGCGCGCTGCCCAGGCCAACAATCAAACCATCGGCAACATACAGATCGGCCAGCCTGTGCACACCGTTACGCGGATCAATCACACGACCATTGGCAATGCGAATACGCTGGTTAAAGGCGGGACGGGAAAAATCCATCACTCACCTCCTTCTGCATTGGCGGCGTGGTCGGCGTTTTGTCCGCTCATCGTCATGGACAACACCGCCATGCGCACCGCGATGCCATAATTCACCTGCTGCAGAATCACCGACTGATTGCCGTCGGCCACTGCGGATTCGATTTCCACACCACGATTGATAGGCCCTGGATGCATCACTATCGCATCGGGTTTGGCGAACGCCAGCTTTTCCACATTCAAACCATACAGACGATAGAATTCAGATTCGCTCGGCAGCAGCGCCGATTCCATGCGTTCCTTCTGCAACCGCAACATGGAAATCACATCCACATCTTGCAGCCCCTGCGCCATGTTGTAGTACACCTTCACACCCATGGCCTCGATGTCTTTCGGCACCAGTGTCTTCGGCGCAATCACCCGAATTTCGCGCGCACCCAGCGCATTCAGCGCGTGAATCTGTGAGCGCGCCACTCGCGAATGCAACACATCGCCCACAATCGCTACGGTCAGATTTTCAAACGCGCCTTTGTGACGGCGAATCGTGTACATGTCCAGCATCGCTTGCGTCGGATGCGCATGACGACCATCGCCCGCATTGATCACTGCCACATGCGGGCAAACAAATTCCGCGATGAAATGCGGTGCGCCACTGTCACCATGACGGACGATGAACATGTCGCTGTCCATGTATTCCAGGTTCCACAACATGTCCATCAGCGACTCGCCCTTGGACGTGGACGACGCGCTGATATTGATGTTGAGCACATCCGCCGACAACCGCTTGGCTGCCAGCTCGAACGTGGTACGGGTGCGGGTACTGTTTTCGAAGAACAGATTTACCACCGTGCGGCCTCGCAGCAGCGGCACTTTTTTTACCGCCTGCCGGCCGACGCTGACGAAGGATTCCGCCGTGTCGAGAATTTCAGTGAGCAATTCCCGGCTCAATCCTTCAGTCGTGAGGAAATGGCGCAGTTGACCTTGCTTGTTCAACTGCAGCTGATGCGGCGCTGTACTGGTTGTCATAGACTCGGATGGTCGATCAGTTTGAGGGTCAGGGGCGTGGGGCCGGCCAATTTTACCCGCTGACCGGGCGGCAAATCCATGCGAATTCCAACGACGTCGGGCTGAATGGGCAATTCCCGCAGCGGAATGTCCACCAGGGTGGCCAGCAACACCACCGCCGGCCGGCCGTAATCGAACAGTTCATTGAGGGCGGCGCGGATGGTTCGGCCCGTCATCACCGCTTCATCCACCAGGATGATGTGCTGATCTTCCACTGAAAACGGCAGACTGGACGGTTTGGTCCGCGGCCGCAGACCCTTGCCTTCGAAATCATCACGGTAAAACGAAATATCCAGCAGGCCCAGTGGCTGCGGCAACGCCAACGCGGTATGGAGCGCCTGCGCCACCCAGGCACCGCCGGTATGAATGCCCACCATGGCGGGCGGCTTCGGCAAGGCTGCGATTTTTTCCCGCAGCGCCGCCACCATCCCAGCCAGCAGCGGTTCTACTTCAGGCATTTTCATTGTCAGCATCCTTTAACAGACGGGGCCATTCGTCATTGAACCAGGATTGCAGAATAAGGCTTGCAGCAATGCTGTCAACCAAACCACCGCGACGACCTTGCGCCGTTTGCCGCGCATCAAAGGACGACAGGCGCTCATCCATCGGGAACCAGGGCTTGCCAAAACGCCCATGCAGACGCTGGCCGAATTTTCGCGCGCGGGCCGTGAGATCGAATTCGCTGCCATCCATATTCACCGGCACACCCACCACGAAGGCATCCGGCTCCCATTCCTGAATCAGGCGCGCAACCGCATCCCAATCCGGCTGGCCGTCTTTCGCCCGCAATTCAGGCAAGGCCGTAGTGGTAAGTGTGGCGGTCTGACCGACAGCCACGCCGATTTTTTGAGTGCCGAAATCAAACGCCATCAAGCGAACAGCGCGCGAAGCAGGAAATGCAGCCATGCAACATCAGAATCTAAAAAGTGGTAATGGATGAAAGGTGGATCAGCGCAACACCGAACGCTTTATGCGTGTCCGGTTTGCGCCGACAGCAACGACAGGTCCACACCCAACAACGACGCGGCGGCCTGCCAACGTTGTTCATAAGGTGTGGCAAAAATGATATCGGGATCGGCTTTCACACTGAGCCAGGCATTCTGCGCCATTTCATTATCGAGCTGGCCCGCACTCCAGCCGGCATAACCCAACGCAATGACGCTTTCATCGGGACCTTGGTTGTGGGCGATCGCCACCAGAATATCGCGGGATGTGGTCAGACAGATATCGCCTTCCACACACAACGTCGTGTCCCATTTATTCGGCAGCGTGCGATGCAATACGAAGCCGCGCTCCATTTGCACGGGGCCACCGCAGAGAACAGGTACTTCACCAAACTGATCGTCAAAATCGCGAATCTGCAGATGACTCAGAATGTCGGCCACTGTCAGTTCCATTGGCCGATTCACCACAATGCCCATGGCGCCGTCGTCGTTATGCTCGCAGATATAGGTAATGGAGTGGGCAAAATTGGGATCGACCATGCTGGGCATGGCAATAAGGAAATGGTTCTTGAGGGACGAACTTTTCAGCGCAGTCATACTTACAGTATTGAGGCTTCACGGCTGGCGTTCAAGTGAATTTTATCGGCAGCCGGCCAGTGGCGCCTGTGCGTAACACGCTGCAGGTTACGCCCGTTCCGGTATGCAAAATCGCCAGAAAAACAAGGCGCTTTCCCTATCCAATTCAATAACTGGATAAACGGCCGCCCTTCTCGAATTGCCAGGTGCGGATGATTTCCAGTATGTCGGTATCTTGACGGATTTCTGGCGGAAACGCGGAGAAGGGCGACGCCAGTCTCACGATCTGCATCGCGGCCTGATCCAGTACGCGATAGCCGGAGGATTTCAGAACGCGCATTTCCGATACAGTACCATCGGCACGAATCGCCACCATCATGCGCAAGCTGCCATAAATCTTGTTGCGACGCGCCTCGTCGGGATAGTTCAGGTTGCCGACGGTTTCGATTTTTTTGCTCCAGGCATGCAGGTAATAGGCGTCGCGGGATTCCTTGGTGCTGACCGACGTGAGCTGGCGCTTACGGGGACGCTTGGCATGCGTCTGCTTTTGCTCCTCCAACTGCGCCTCAAGGCTGGCGATTTCCAGGCTGCGCTGGATCATGGCCAGTCGCTCTTCCTTGCTGATTTCCACCTTCTGCTCATCGGGGCCAGGGCTTTCCACCGCCACCGTTTGTTTGCTGCGGCCTTGGGTAGTGACGACGGCCGCCCGCTCGGGATGCACTTCAGTCTGGGTAGCAGTTTGCTGTAACGGCTGAATTTCGCGAATCTTGCTGTCTTCGAAATTGGCCAGTTCATCGGTGGTGGGCAGCGCGGTACGGTCCAGATCGCCGCTACCTTGCTGATTGGCCTGAGCCAGAAAATCCGCCTGTTCCGGTGCGGTATCGCTGCGGCTCAAGGCCAACACGATCTCCAGCGCGGTGGCGGCCGGCTTGGGCATGCTGAAGCCAAATCCCACGCCCAGAATCAGAGTGGCGTGAAAAATGGCCGCCAGAAACAGGGTAAAGCCCAAACGGTCACTGGCGGAAATGGTGGGGCGTTCGGCAACAGCTGCAGCCATGTCGTTGTAATTATTTTCGCGTCAGACGGGGTTCGATGGCATCCAGCAGCAGCCCGGCGATATTGGTGCCGGCACCAGCATCGATCTCACGAATGCAGGTGGGGCTGGTAACGTTGATTTCAGTGAGGTAATCGCCGATCACATCAAGGCCTACGAACAGCAATCCCTTGTTCAGCAATGTAGACCGGACCTGGCCGCAAATCCAGCGATCACGCTCCGACAGCGGCTGCACGACACCGGAACCGCCGGCTGCCAGGTTGCCTCGCACTTCACCGACCATGGGAATGCGCGCCAGACAATGCCCCACCGGCTCGCCGTTCACCACCAGGATGCGCTTGTCGCCTTTGCTGATTTCCGGAATGTATTTCTGCGCCATCGCCGGCAGACGGCCGTGCTGGGTCAAGGTTTCGATGATGACGTTGAGGTTGCCGTCTTTCGCACCCGTGCGGAAGATGGACGCGCCACCCATGCCGTCCAGAGGCTTCAAAATCACATCGCCATGCTCTTCCGCAAACGCACGCAGGCGCAGCTTCTGGCTGGACACCAGCGTCGGTGCGCAGCAGTGCGGAAACCAGGTGGCGAATACTTTCTCGTTACAGTCGCGCAGGCTTTGCGGCTTGTTTACTACCAGCACGCCTTCCGCCTCGGCCTTGTCGAGAATGTAAGTGGTATAGATGAAGGGCATGTCAAAGGGAGGATCCTTGCGCATCAGGATCACATCCAGGTTGGCCAGAGGCGCGTAAGCATCCTCGCCGAATTCGTACCAGTGTTGGGGATCGTGCCGGGGTTGCAGGCGGGTCATGTGCGCCATCGCCCTGCCGTTATCGATGGTCAGATCCTGCTGCCGCATGTAAAAAATCGTCCAGCCACGCGCATCCGCTTCCCACAGCATGGCCAGCGTACTGTCTTTTTTATACGTAATGGATTCGATGGGGTCCATTACCACCCCCAGCTTGATCGTCATGATGCGTGCTCAATAGCAGTGCGAAAAAGTATCAGCAGGACGGATTTCTGCATATAGGTTACACGGGAACGTCGTGTCCGGTTATAAATATCGCGTCTTAATTAAAGATTAAAAAATCGCTTGATCAACAGGGGCTTATGGATTGGGTTTAAAAACTGTGATAAAAATCATGCTGCTCCCCGCAACTGCGAGATTTAATCACCCTTTGGGTTTGCGAACTCCCATTAACGATATTATAACTAATAGAAGATTGCTGACTTATCGCTCTGAATCAAAGGCAATGTCGATGGAAGAGAATTTCGAAAACCTGAAAGTGATGGTGATCGACGATAGCAAGACTATTCGTCGCACCGCCGAAACACTGCTGAAAAAGGCCGGTTGCACTGTTATTACTGCAACGGACGGATTTGATGCCCTGTCCAAAATTGCCGATACCCAGCCCAATATCATCTTCGTCGACATCATGATGCCGCGCCTGGATGGCTATCAGACCTGTGCGCTGATCAAGAACAACAGTGCGTTCAAGTCCACTCCGGTGATCATGTTGTCCAGCAAAGACGGTCTGTTCGATAAGGCCAAGGGGCGCATCGTTGGCTCCGATCAATATCTGACCAAACCTTTCAGCAAAGAAGAATTACTGGGAGCCATTCGAGAGCACGTAACCGCTGCCTGAGGGCAAGCTCCACTGCTCGAGTGTGCGTGCGCACTGAATGTTGTTCCGGCCTTAATTTGAATTCGGAGGAGCTATGCCTCGCGTCCTGATCGTTGATGATTCGCCCACGGAAACCTACAAGTTCAAGGAAATCCTCGAGAAGCACGGCTTCCAAATCATTACTGCTGACAATGGCGCCGACGGTGTGGCTGTAGCCCGTCAGGAAAAGCCGGATGTGGTATTGATGGATGTGGTGATGCCGGGCCTGAACGGTTTTCAAGCCACTCGCCAGCTCAGCAAAGGTGATGACACCAAACATATTCCCGTGATCATCGTGACCACCAAAGATCAGGAAACCGACAAGGTGTGGGGCCGTCGTCAGGGCGCCACTGATTACCTGACCAAGCCGGTGGATGAAGCTGTACTGATCGACACCATCAAACGCGCCATGAGCGGAAAGTAAGCCACGCCTATGTCCGAGGTTTCCCGCGCCTATATCACCCTGGCCGAAATCGCCCAACTCAGCCGTCAGTTCGCCCAGGGATTGCCCGCCCAGGAAGAAGCGCGCGCCATCTGGAGCGGTGTCGGTTTTACCCTGAATGATCGCCGCTATGTTGTGACCATGGGCGAGGTATCGGAAATTCTGTCCGTCCCCCGTTATACGCAGGTGCCCGGTGTGAAAACCTGGGTGAAAGGCATTGCCAACGTGCGTGGCCGCCTGATGCCGGTGATGGATCTGCTGGGCTTTCTCAATCGGCCTTCCGCCCTGCAACTGAAACGCCGCCGTCTGCTGGCGCTGGAACGCGGCGAACTGTACAGCGGCCTGGTAGTGGATGAAGTATTGGGTATGCAACACATTCCGGCCGACACATTTACGTCGACAGTGCCGGACGAATACGGTGAAACCAAACCGTATCTGAAAGGTGGTTTTGCCACCGAAAAAGGATTCTGGGCTGTCTTCAGCCTGTACGAGTTGGCGCGAGACCCGCGCTTTCTCAACGTGGCCTCCTAAGGGGCGCCGCATGTTTTCAACCGTCACGGCATGCTGGGGCGGTGAAACGGGTAGAAATGGATCATCTTTATTTCTACCCATCAGGGGCATTCGTGCCTACATTTAATTGAAGACATCTCTAAAAACCGGGCTGTTACGTCAAGAAACGAAGTGTTGCGTCCGTTTTTTAGAGATGTCTTTAACCAATCCACCATCACAATAAGTTGTGCACCAAACGGCCAGGAGTCCGCCTATGTCGTCGAGCACTGGAAAACTGGAATCCAGCAAGTCCAACACCCGGATACCGGTCTACATCATAGGCCTGATCGTCACGGTAGGTCTGATGCTGCTGAACTTCTACTTTGTAGCGAATCACACAGAGCAGTCAGCGAAATACGTGACCAAGGCCACCGAGCTGCGGGTTCTGTCCCAGCGGATCGCGAAGAACGCATTGGAAGCCGCGTCCGGTAACGCCGATGCGTTCGCGTTCCTGGATCAGGCCCGGGTGGAATTCGGTCTGGTGTGGGACTCGATCAAAAACGGCTCGCCGGATGAAGGCATGGCACCGGATTCGGTGTTCGTGACTACCGCGACTGCGGAAATGGCCTCGGTGGAGAAAATCTGGAAGCAGGTATCCCAGAGCTCCGACGTGATTCTGGAAGGTCGCCAGACCGTTATCAACCTGCACGACGTAGCCAAGGCGTTGAACAACTCGATTCCGGTACTGCAGGAAGAGTACGACGTGGTGGTGCAAACACTGGTGAGCGCTTCGGCTCCTGGTGATCAGGTTGCACTGGCACAACGGCAATCGCTGCTGGCAGAACGCATCGTGCGCTCGGTCAACAAGGTGCTGGAAGGCGGTCAGGATGCGGTGATGGCAGCGGACAGCTTCGGCCAGGACACCCAGCGTTTCGGTCGAGTACTGCAGGGCATGCTGGAAGGTGACCGTTCCCAGGGCGTTAGCCGGGTGAATCAGGCAGCGGCCATCGACTCCCTCAACGAAATTTCCGAACAGTTCGCCGAAGTAAACGAAAGCGTCAACGAGATTCTGGAAAGCGCCCCCGAACTGTTCCAGGTGCGCGGCGCAGCCAACAGCATCTTTACCGATTCGCAAACGCTGCTGACGGAAACCGGTACGCTGGTGAAATCCTTTGAAGGCACGCCGATCAGCGGCTTCTGGTCCACCACGTTTGGTGTGGTATTCGGTATCGTCGCACTAGGATTCCTGCTCGCAATCGGCTTCTCCTTCATCGGACAAACCCGCGCCAGTCTGGCGGAAGAAGCGCAACGCCGCGAAGAGGAAGAGAAACAGAACCAGCGTAACCAGGAAGCGATCCTGCGACTCCTCGACGAGCTGGGCGACTTGGCGGACGGTGACTTGACCATCCAGACCACGGTAACCGAGGACTTCACCGGCGCGATCGCGGACTCCATCAACTTCACCATCGACCAGCTGCGCAGCCTGGTATCCACCATCAACGAAACGGCGGTACAGGTATCGGCGGCGGCCCAGGAAACCCAGGCCACTGCGATGCACCTTGCTGAAGCGTCGGAACACCAGGCGCAGGAAATTGCCGGCGCCTCTGCCGCGATCAACGAAATGGCGGTGTCCATCGACCAGGTATCCGCCAACGCCGCCGAATCGGCCGCGGTAGCGGAGCGCTCCGTATCCATCGCCAACAAGGGTGCGGAAGTGGTACAGAACACCATCCACGGTATGGATACCATCCGTGAGCAGATCCAGGAAACCTCGAAACGGATCAAGCGTCTGGGTGAATCGTCCCAGGAGATCGGGGACATCGTATCGCTGATCAACGACATCGCCGACCAAACCAACATCCTCGCTCTGAACGCCGCAATCCAGGCGTCCATGGCGGGTGAAGCGGGCCGCGGTTTCGCGGTGGTAGCGGACGAGGTACAGCGTCTGGCGGAACGTGCTTCTGCGGCAACCAAGCAGATCGAGGCACTGGTAAAAACCATTCAGACCGACACCAACGAAGCGGTTATCTCGATGGAACAAACTACTTCTGAAGTAGTGCGCGGTGCACGCCTGGCGCAAGACGCGGGTGTGGCACTGGAAGAAATCGAGAACGTATCGAGCAACCTGGCGGACCTGATCCAGAACATCTCCAACGCAGCGCGGCAACAGGCAGCGTCGGCGGGCCATATTTCCAACACGATGAACGTTATCCAGGAAATCACCTCGCAGACTTCAGCCGGTACCACAGCCACCGCAACGTCGATCGGTAACCTGGCGGAACTGGCGGTGCAGATGCGGAACTCGGTCGCGGGCTTCAAACTGCCTGAGACCGGAATGTGATGAGGGCGGCGTGCAAACGCCGTCTTCAGGAGTGATGTAAGTGCCTGCGGAACGCTGGAGCTACCAAGCCACGGTGGAAATGAACAACGAGCAATTCCTGCAATGGCAGGCGTTGCTCGAGCACCGCACCGGCATGCAGATTTCCACTCAGCGCAAATCCTTCCTGGAAACCAGTCTCACCATCCGCATGCGTGAAATCGGCTGCGCCGATTACAACAGCTATTACGAAAAGCTGATGTCGGGACTGGTAGGCGAAGTGGAGTGGGCCACCTTGGTGGACCGCCTCACGGTGCAGGAAACCAGTTTTTTCCGTCATCAGCATTCCTACGATCTGGTGCGCGATTACTGCCGCAAGCTGTATGAAAAGCAGGGTCGCAAGCACATTGAATTGTGGAGCGTGGGTTGCGCCACCGGTGAAGAGCCCTATTCGCTGGCGATGATCATGGACGACCTGGTGAAGGATTTTCCGGGCAAGCGTTATTACGGCATCACCGCCACCGACATCAGTCTGCCGGCGCTGGCCAAGGCGCGGGAAGGTCTGTACGGCGTGCGCAAACTGGAGCGGATTCCAGAACGTTTCCGCCAGCGTTATTTCGAACCGGTGGAACGCGGCCGCTCGCGGGTGGCGGCGAAACTGAAAGATCGGGTCTGCTTCGCGCAGATCAATGTGCTGGGATTGGGTGACGCCCCGGTGCAGAACGTGGACATCGTATTTTGCCAGAACCTGCTGATTTATTTTCAGCGCTGGCGCAAGCAGGACATCGTAACCAAGTTGGCCGACCGGTTGGCGCCAGGCGGCATGATGGTGTTGGGCGTAGGCGAAGTGATTGACTGGCATCGCCCGGACTTGGAGAGAGTCCAATACGAAGACACCCTTGCCTACGTCAAGCGCAACCATTCTTGAGAAGAGCCCGGAGCGAACATGGCTGAGCACCACGATTATCAAGCGCTGGAATGGGTGAAGGGTGAGATCGATGAAACCCTGAAACAGGCGCAGCAATCGCTGGAAGCGTTTGTGGACAATCCGGAGGATTCGACCCGGATGCGCTTCTGCTTGACCCACCTGCATCAGGTGTTCGGCACGCTGCAGATGGTGGAGTTCTACGGCGCCGCTCTGGTAGCCGAGGAAATGGAAAAGCTGGCTCAAGCCCTGCTGACGCAGACCGTGCCTCACGTGGCTGACGCGCAAGAAGTGTTGATGCGCGCAATCCTGCAATTGCCCGTTTACCTGGACAGCATCAAATCCGCCCGCCGCGACATGCCGGTGGTGGTATTGCCGTTGCTGAATGATTTGCGCGCCGCCCGCGGTGAAAGCCTGCTGTCGGAAACCGCGCTGTTCAAACCGGATCTGGATGCCGGCAGTGCAGCAGCACCGAAAGAAAAAGTGTCACCGGAAGCGCTGGCGCAAATGCTGGAGCTGCTGAAAAAAATCCGTCAGCTGTATCAATTCGCATTGGTGGGATTGATCCGCCATCAGGATATGCCCACCAATCTGGGCTACATGGCAAAATCCCTGACCAAGCTGGAACAACTTTATTCCAATACGCCGATGGCGCAGCTGTGGTGGGTGTCCGCTGCACTGGTGGACGGTGTGTCCCGCAACGAAATCGAGCTGGGCACATCGGTAAAAAT
>DATLII010000323.1:0-18734 GCA_035539495.1 Dongiaceae bacterium | reverse complement strand
CCCGCACCGATCAGACTATTGCCCCAGTGCCCGCCTTCACCTGCTACAGGATTGCCAGCGCCGGTAGAATCCGATGCATGATCAGATTCAGTTTTGAACATGACTAAAATCAGGCGCAAATAGTAGAACAATCCAATGCCGCTGCTCGCGATCAGCACCATCAACGGCAACCACAGCGCGCCATTAACACCCGCCGAGAAAACATAGAATTTTCCAATAAAGCCTATCGTTAACGGAATGCCAGCCGATGACAGCAGCGTAATGGTGAACACCGTGGCTACTATTGGCCGGCGCCAGAATAAGGCGGCGTAATCGTCAAAGCGATCGGCATCCCGCGTTTCGCCCGACAGATGATTCGATGAAGACATTACCGACACCACACCAAAGGCCGTCAGCGTCGTGAGCACATACGTCACGATGTAATAGGTCACCGCTTCCAACGCGATGGGATCCGTTTGTCCCTCTCGCTGCATCGACACCGACATGGCAGCCAGAAATGCCACCAGAATATAGCCGGAATGGGAAATCGAAGAATAGGCCAGCAGACGCTTGATGTTGTTTTGCCTGAGAGCCAGCAGGTTGCCGATCAACATGGACGCCATCGCTATCACACTGATTCCGAGCAAAACACCCTCGTAACGATATCCATCCAGCGCGATGAAGCCGCGTAATATCAGGGCCAGTATTGCGCTTTTGGAAACCGTGGAGAGAAATGCCGTCACCGGCGCAGGTGCACCTTGATAAACATCGGGCGTCCACATATGAAATGGCACCAGCGACAATTTGAAGCCTACCCCGGCAATCATCAGCGTAACGCCTGCCACGGCGTAGATACCGGGATCGGATTGAGTGATTATCTTGTCGATGCCGCTGAAATTCAGCTCGCCAGTGGCCGCGTACACGAACGCCATTCCCATCGCCAGAATGGCGGAGGATATCCCGGACAAAATCAGGTATTTGATGCCAGCCTCCAGCGGATCTGCCGATCCCTGGGTGCTGCGTGTCAATGTCGTCACCGGATAGGCGACCATCGCAAACAACGAAACACTGAGAATTTCCAGGCCCAGGAAAAACGATGCGAAATGCGCGCTGGATACCAGCACCAATGCGCCTAAAGCCGCCGTCAGCAACAGAATATAGAGTTCTTCCTGCAATCCCTCACGGCCGTTGAAATAGCTGTAGCAGAACACCGTTATGACCGCGGTCGCACCTAAAATCAACGCCATAAAAAACACCGAGAACCGATCAAAGACCATCAGCGTTGTCACTTCGTTCGGTGCACTATCCGCCTGATACTGCAGGCATAGCAGTGAAACCAGCAGCCCCAATAGCGTCAACGTGGCAATCAGCAAATGTCGCCGGTGGAACGCGGCACACAGCATGACAATCACCGACGCGGCGGTGAGCGCAATCACCGGCAACAAGGCCATAAAATGCTGGGTATCCAGTTCCATAGCTAACGTCCCGGCAGTGTCTGCTGTTCAAGTTGTGACGGAGATTCAAGCGATGACTTATAGTCAAACGATGAAACCTGATCCACGCTGGTCTGCAGTATTGATGGCTCTACTGGCTGCAGCAATGCGGTCAACGCCGGTTCCACCAGGCGGATGACTGGCTGCGGTTGTATACCCAGCCAGACAATGGCAATCACCATGATCGCCATTGCGATGGTTTCAGGGCGTGAAAAATCTGGAATGGATTTATGCTGCTGTAGATAAGCGCTGGGCTCACCATGGAAAGCGCTCTGGATGATTTTCAACGCATACACCGGCGCCAGAATCAAACCAAGTGCCGCGAGGATGGTCAGCGTCCTGTTGGCCTGGAAGCTGCCAAACAATACCAGCGTTTCCCCAACAAAGTTGCCTAAGCCGGGCATACCTAGCGCAGCAATGGCAAAGAACATTCCCACAGCGGCGGTGCGCGGCACCACCTGGCTCAGCCCACCCATATTGCGGATATCCCGCGTGTGCAAACGGTGCTGAAGGCTACCCGCCAGCGCAAACAGCGCGGCGGAGCTGATTCCATGTGCCAGCATTTGCAGGACTGCACCTTGCAACGCCAGCACATTGGCCGAAAACACGCCCAGCAGGATGAAACCCATGTGGCTGACACTGGTGTAGGCAATCAGTCGTTTCAGATCATGCTGGGCAAACGCCAGCTTCGCCGCGTAGAGAATACTGATGACCCCTAGGCTCATCGCAATCGGCGCAAAACTGGCAGCCGCTTCCGGAAACAGCGGTAGAATAAAACGTATCAATCCGTAGGCACCGGTTTTCAGTAACAGCCCTGCCAGAATGACACTGCCCGCCGTCGGTGCTTGCGTATGCGCATCGGGTAACCAGGTGTGGAATGGCACCGATGGCAGCTTCACTGTGAAGGCGACAAAGAAGCCGAGCATCACCCACAGGCCCACGCCCTGCGGAAATTCCGTGTTGCGCAACGCCAACGAATCAAATGTATAAATGCCTGTTTGTGCATGATGGAAAAACACCAGCGCAACAATGGACAGCAACATCAACAAACCACTGAGCTGGGTAAAGATAAAGAACTTCAACGCGGCATAAACCCGATTTTCATGTCCCCACAAGCTGATGATGAAATACATCGGAATCAGCATAACTTCCCAGAAAAAGAAGAACAGGAACAGGTCCCGTGCCGAAAAAATGCCGACGACGCCCGCCAGGGTCCACAGAAGATTGAAATAGAAGAATCCGGAACGTTCCTTGATTTCGTTCCAGGCGGACATCACCGCGATAATGCCCAACAGAATAGTCAGCAGATTCAACACCAGGCTTAAACAGTCCGCTGCAAATAAGAGCTGTATGCCGAATTGCGGAATCCATTCCCGTGCGTAATTGAAAAACCAGATCTCACCACCTGGCAAACCAGTTGCCACGGATGTAGCCAGCACACCCGCAGCCAGGCAGTGATCGATAAAATAGACCCCATCGACTAGCAGCGTGATCAGCGCAACCCAGCGCGGCAGCAGCGGATTGATGCGGCCAGCGCACCAGGCAACTAGCCCGCCTAGAAACAATATGGATATCAATGTCGGTAGCATCATAAAAATACGACCGCCGAAGTAAGAAGGGTGACCCCAAACACCATGGCGCCTGCGTACCAACGCACGTTGCCGGTTTGAGTGTGGCTGACCTGGAAATGCAGCCATTGCGCCAGTTGCGTGATGCCGTGATAGAGGGCATCAACCACGTCCTTTTTATTGAAATTGGCCAGTGCGACAAAAGGCCTCACCAACAAGCCATCGTATAGCTGATCGAAAGCCCACCCTTTCCGCCAAAACGACACCAAGGAAGGCGCACCCTGCGCTTGTCCCCAGGCCGCACTACCCAAACGTCCTCGCTTGAACAAGAACCACGCCAGTGCCACACCCAGTAAAGGTATTACAGCCAGCAGCACAGAGATTGGCGTATGGTCGTGTGCAGAATCTTCGTGCGTTCCGAGCGGAAGCACATTTTGCAGAGGCAGGTGAATAGCGCCACCCAACACAGAAAGAATGCCAAGCAATACCAGTGGCACCTGCATATTCAGGCTGGGTGATTTATCGGGTGTGGTATGCGGATCACCGAAAAACACAATGAACAGCAGACGAAAGCTGTAAACAGCCGTAATCAAAGCACCTGCTACGCCGCCCCAGAACACCAAGGCTTCGCCGCTGTTGTAAGCACCCAATAAAATTTCATCTTTGCTGTAGAAGCCTGACGTTATATAAGGCAGCGACGCCAGACTGCCGCAGCCGATCACGAAGCTGATAAACGTCAGCGGCATGCGCGTGCGCAAACCACCCATATCAAAAATATTCTGCTTGTGGTGCAGGCAAAAAATAACAGTGCCGGCTGACAGGAACAGCAGCGCTTTAAAAAACGCATGCGTCATCAGATGAAAGATCGATGCTGACCAGGCGCCAACACCCAATCCCAGAAACATATAGCCAATCTGGCTGATAGTGGAATACGCAAGAATGCGTTTGATATCCACCTGCACCAGCGCGCTGCAGCCGGCCAGCAGTAGCGTGAGCAACCCGACCCAGGCCACCGCATGCATGGCTAACGGGGCCTGCACAAAAATGGGATGCAGACGCGCAATCAGATAGACGCCGGCAGTCACCATGGTAGCAGCATGGATCAATGCGCTGACGGGGGTCGGGCCAGCCATTGCATCCGGCAGCCAGGTCTGCAATGGCAATTGCGCCGACTTGCCGACGGCACCACCCAGCAAGAGCAATCCAATCAGAACATACACGTCCGTATCGGTAGTGTCGGCATTCACCACCGCAGCAAGAATGGCCGGTATATTCACAGTGGAAAAATGAGCGAACAACAGTAGGAAGCCAATGGTCATCGCTGTATCGCCGATACGGGTTACAACAAAAGCCTTGCGCGCCGCTGCGCCATTTTCAGGGTCGCGATACCAGAAGCCGATAAGCAGATAGCTGCACAGCCCCACGCCTTCCCATCCCAGGAAAAGCAGCAGCAGATTATCCGCCAGCACCAGGACCGACATGGCGGCGATAAACAGATTCAGATACGCAAAGTAGCGGGCATATCCGTCGTCGTCCACCATATAGCCAGCAGAGTAAACATGAATCAGAAATCCCACGCCGGTGATGATGCTGAGCATGATTAACGTCAGCGTGTCGACATACACAGAAAAGGCCGGTTGGAAGTTACCGATGCTCATCCAAATGCCGTAGGTAATCGCTTGGTAGCCGTCTTCGGGTGGAGCTTGCAAATACATTAATGCCGACGCGAAAACCACCAGAGCCGAAATGCCCACCGAACCGCAACCGACCCAGGCCGCCAGTCGCGCTGGCATACGGACAAACACCAGCACGAGAAAGCCCAGTAGCGGAAACAATGGCACCCATCCGATTGCGTGCAGCATTAGCCTTTCAGCTCCTTCAGCCGGTCCATATCCAGCGTGTCGTGCTTGCGGTGAATCTGCAGAATCAACCCCAGGCCCACTGATACCTCAGACGCCGCCAGTGTCAAAATCAGTAAAAACATAATCTGACCATCCGCCTCGCCCCAATGCGCACCTGCGGCAACGAACGCCAGACACACGGCATTGAGCACGATTTCCAGCGACATCAAAATATAGAGAACATTACGCCGGGTCATAATGCCCACCAACCCGATGACAAAGATCAGGCAGGCCAGCAACATCAGGTGATCGAGTGGAATATTGGCGGCATTCATAGTCTTTTCTTCATTAAAGGGCGCCCCAGGTGGTAGGCGCCGATCAGGCCGGCCATGAGTAGAACTGAAGCCAGCTCCACCGCAAGCAAATAAGGACCAAACAGTGTGACTCCCACTTCCTTGGCATCCACCGCAGCAGGAACAGACACAGAGGGTTGGCGATACAAAATAATCACCAATTCCACCAGCAGCAAAGAAGCCAGAATTGCTGGGCCGCGCCAAATATGCGGCGTCATCAACAGGCGTTCCTGCTCGACAGCGGCTTGGCCTAAGTTAAGCATCATCACGACAAATACAAACAGCACCATAATCGCGCCGGCATACACGATCACTTCAAGCGCAGCGGCAAAAGGCGCGCCCATCTGAAAGAAGATCACGGCCATCGAAAGCGAGGACAGAATCAAATAAAGCAGGGAATGCACGGCATTGGCGCGGGTGACGACCATGATGACCGCCCACAAGGTAATGCCTGATGTCAGGTAGAAGGTGAACATTTCCATTGTTGCCGTTCCTTCTGTTAAATCGGTCTTAACAAACGATGTCAGGGCATGAGGCTGGTGACATCCACTGGATCGTCTTCATTGATGCCCTGGCCCTTATCTTTATTTTTTATACTCTTGCCGGCGACACGGTAAAAATTGTAATCGTGGTATTTTCCCGTGCCGTCGATCAGAAGATCTTCCTTTTCGTACACCATGTCCTGCCGCACATACTCGCCCATTTCGAAATCCGGCGTAAGCTGGATGGCGTAGGTGGGGCAGGCTTCCTCACACATGCCGCACATGATGCAGCGGGAGAAGTTGATGCGAAAAAACGCGGGATACCAACGGCCATCATCCGTTTCCGCTTTCTGAAGTGAAATGCAGGCGGGCGGGCACACGGCCGCACACAGATTGCAGGCGACACAACGTTCCTCCCCATCCGGATCGCGGGACAGAATGATCCGGCCCCGATAGCGCGGCGCTAAATAGGGCATTTCTTCCGGGTATTGCACTGTCGCTTTCTTGGTAAAGGTGTGCGACAGCACCGTACCCAGTGACACCAATTGGCTTTTGATGACGTCAAACATGATCACCCACCTGTTGGCGCATGCATCGCCAGGTAAATGCCGCCGGTTAGCACCAGATTCAGCAGCGATAACGGCAACATCACTTTCCAGCCAAAGGCCATCAGCTGGTCGTACCGCGGTCGCGGAATCGCAGCCCGCAGCAGTATGAATAACAAAATAAATGCCATGACTTTCAGAAAGAACCAGACGAAGGGCGGCAGTACCGGCCCCAGCCAGCCGCCAAAGAACAGGGTTACGATCATGCTGGAGATCAATATCATTCCCGCGTACTCACCCACCATGAACATACCGAACTTCATGCCGGAATATTCAGTATGAAAACCCGCAACCAGTTCATGCTCTGCTTCAGGCAAGTCGAACGGCAAGCGATGGGTTTCCGCCACTCCAGCAATCATAAAAATCACAAATCCCAGGAATTGCGGAATTACATACCAGAGATTTTGTTGCGCTTCCACAATCTCACTCAGTTTGAAGGACCCGGCCAACATGACCACACCCATCACCGACAAACCCATGAATACTTCGTAGCTCACCATCTGCGCCGCGGACCGCAACCCGCCCAGCAGACTGTATTTATTGTTGGAGGCATAACCGCCCAACATGATGCTGTACACGCCCAGCGAGGAGATGGCCAGGAAAAACAGCAGCCCGATATTCAGATCCACGATGGTCGCACCGGGCGCAACCGGCACCACGGCAAAACCCAGCAGGCTCACCACCAGAATAATGCAAGGTGCCAGAATAAAAGGCACTCGATCAGCAAACGGTGGCACCCAATCCTCTTTGATAAACAGCTTCACTACATCGACAATGATCTGCCCCATACCCAGCGGCCCTACCCGGTTTGGTCCGTAGCGATCCTGCCAAATGCCGAGCATGCGGCGTTCTCCCCACACCAGCACCGCGGCAAAGGAAAACACACCCAAGATAACAGCGACGATAATCAGCAGAATGAGAAGAACTTCGTTCACGGCGCATTCTCCTGCGGGTCGGCAGGATTAACTGAACCATCGCTCCCAGCAAGCCGGGTAATCACCACATCCTTTTGAAAAAAGCCGCTGGAAATGGGTGCTAGATCAGGATGACCGATAGGCACGCCGACGCTTCCCGGCGCCACATCCGCAGCGATACTCACGCGCAGCTGTAACGTAATATCGCCACTGGCGATCTGCACCGCATCGTGATTTTTAATCTGCAGTCTTTGCGCATCGTCTGCATGCAGATACAACACCGGTGCAGTGATTCTGGCTTTGATAGCGACCGCCTGGTTGCTGAGTTCCTCCGAACCAAAAAAGAGAGGAACCGGGTAAGCCTGAAAAACACTGGTCTGCTGGCGCCAACGTTCAGGAACGCTGCCATACCAGGCGTCCGACAGGGTCTGCTCCAGCGGCTCGAACAAGCGCACACCCGGATCGCCCTGCTTCAGCTCACCGGCCATTTCGGACTGGAATTTATTGATCGCTTCATTGGAATTCCAGGCGGGTGACCAATAATCGGGACGCAGTGACGACGGAATATGATCGTGCAATCCTTCCATTGAGTAAGCGAGCGCGGATTCAGCATCCGATTCCTGCTTCGCTTCACTCACGCGAATATGTGAGCGCAATGCGGTGCGACCACTGTAGCGGTGGGTTTGGCGGGCGACTTTAACACCCGCAACGCGGAAGTCTGCTGCAGGCGCTGCATCGACAATGGGGCCTAGCTCTGGAACGGCACTGGCGCAGGCTGCCGTTAGCTGATCGAAATGTCGGTCGCTGTGTTTGGCATCCAGCTGAGTGATCCATTGCCAACTGGGTTGCACCGCGCCCGCGGCCGGATAACAACCGAAATGACGTTGTGCCCTGCCCTCGCTGCTGACCAGCGTGCCGTGCGTTTCTGCGAAGGTCGCGGCAGGCAACACGATATCGGCCTTGGCGGAGGTGTTGTTATGCAAATGATCCAACGCAATGACCTGCCCAGCGCTTTCCAGAAACGTATCGACAATGCTCCGATCAAGCCGGCGGTACAGATCATTTTCCAGGATCACCACCGTCTGCTGGACACCATCAGGCGAATTCAGAACAGAGTTGACCGCATCTTCCAATGTCAGCGGTCGCAGTGAAGAAGCGCTTCCAGCGAAGGTCGTCAGCAACGCCACGCCTAAACTGTTGCATTCGGGCACCACGCAGGCGAAACGGGTTGTCAGGTTGAGTAGCGCTGTTGCTTTGGCAATAGTGGCCGCGGCCTGAATCAGTGGCACACACCAGGTCTGGGTACCTGTCACAATTAATGGATGTTTGGCCTGTAGCAGCACATTCGCAATTTCTTCAACCAAGTCGGATTCTTCTGGCGTCATGTCGTCAACTGACGGCGCTGCAGCATTGATTTTGTGTGCAATAGCGAAACTCAGACGGGCCAAATTTTGCGGTACATCCGCATGTGTCTTCTCTGCTATTTCATCGAGGCCGGTGGAATGCGTTGCCAGAATGTAGAGCGGCGATCGTGCGTGACGCGCATGGTTCTGCACGGCAATCGCATCCCAACTGCGAATATGGGCCGCTGCCGCCAAGGCTTTGGCTTTGTTTTGGGTGGCCTGCCGGATTGCCAGCGCCAGGCGGGGATCGGTATTGAGCACATCCTCCCCCACAATCAACACGGCATCGGCCTGCTCGATATCCTTGAGCGTGGGAGTCGTGGCAGGGTTACTACGCAGAATATCCAGCACCGACTGCAGGGTGTGCAATTCCTGTTTGTTGATGCCGGCGTAGAAATTCTTCTTTCCAACCCATTCCATCAACGCGAAGTTGGCCTCCAACGACGCTCGCGGAGATCCAATTCCGATCAAATTCGCCGCTTGCAATTCAGCACCAAGGCGCAACACAAACGGAGCTTCATCCTCCATTTCAACCACCGGCGCTTGCTCCAGCAACGGCGCGGTGATTCTTTGCTCGCTATTAACGAATTCGTAACCGAAGCGGCCGCGATCGCAAAGGAAGTAACCATTTACCGCTCCGTTATAGCGATTGACGATGCGTCGCAACATGCCACTGCGTTCGCCCGGGCTGATATTGCATCCATGCGCGCAATGCACACAGATCGATGCGGAGCTCTGCAAATCCCACTTGCGAGAAAAGTGCCGGCTGAAGGTTTTATCGGTAAAAACACCGGTGGGACACACTTCCACCAGATTGCCGCTGAACACATTTTCCAGCGTGCCAGGTTCATGACGACCAAAATACACATGATTGCGCGACGCCAACGCATGCAGATCGCGCCCGCCGGCATAATCTCGATAGAAGCGAACACACCGGTAGCAGGTGATACAGCGGTTCATCTCATGGTTGATAAACGGCCCTAACTGTTGATTGCGGAACGTGCGCTTTTTACCGCGGTAAACACGCACTTGATGCTGGGACATGTTGGTCATGTCCTGCAGGTGACACTCGCCGCCTTCCTCGCATACCGGGCAATCGTGCGGATGATTGGCCATCAAGGCTTCAATGCATTGATCACGAAAGGTTTGAGCAGACTGGTCTTTCAACGAAACCCGCATACCTTCACTGACCGGCGTCATGCAACCCATGACAATGCGGCCACGCTGATCCTCTGCCGACTGGAACTGTTTGACCGCGCATTGCCGGCATGAACCAACCGACCCCATCGCAGGGTGCCAGCAAAAATAGGGCAAATCCAAACCCAGCTCCAATGCCGCCTGAAGCAGGTTTTTATCGCCTTCGACGATATATTTTTCATCGTCGATAAAAATGGTGGCCATTTTGAATCCCCTATCGCTGCACTCAGTGACGATACGGACATTGTTTCTTGTGAATGTGCTGCTCGAAATCCTCGCGGAAATACTTCAAAGCACTTTGCAATGGCTCTACTGCTCCCGGCGCCAACGCACAGTAGGTGTTCCCTGGCGCCAGGAAATGCGTAAATTCTTCCAGTTTTCGTAGATCCTCTGGTCGCCCCTGGCCGCTTTCCAGCTGCCACAGCAGGCTTTCGATTTCCGGCAATCCGTCCCGGCATGGCGTACACCAGCCGCAGGATTCCTGTGCAAAAAAGCGAATCAGGTTCAATACCATGCCCACGGGACAGGTCTTGTCGTCCAATACAATCAGCTGACCGGTTCCCATGCGACTACCTGCCTTGCCGATCACGTCATAATCCATCGGCAAATCCAGATGCTGTTCCACCAGAAAATCCGTCGAGCCGCCCCCCGGCAGAAAGCCTCTAAATTGGTAGCCGTCGCGCATTCCACCGGCGTATTTTTCCAGAATCTCCCGCACCGGCGTTCCCATCGGTAATTCCCAGGCACCTGGATGCTTGACGCGCCCACTGGCGCCGAAAATTTTGGTCCCGGCATCTTTCTCACGGCCAAGACCGTGAAACCAATCGGCGCCGTTTTTGGCGATATGGGGCAGGTTGCACAGCGTCTCGACGTTATTCACGACCGTGGGCTTTCCCCACAACCCGGACACTTGTGGAAAGGGTGGTTTCGCTCTCGGCACTGCCCGCCGCCCTTCCAGCGAATTGATCAGTGCGGTTTCTTCGCCGCAGATATAGCGGCCCGCGCTGGAATGCAGATGTAGCGAAAATCGAAAACCGGTTCCCAGAATATTGTCACCCAGCAATCGCGCCTGCAGATTTTCCTCAATCGCCGCCTGCAAGCGCCTTGCTGCAAGCGTGTATTCAGACCGAAGGAAGATGAACCCAACCGATGCTTGTACCGCATACGCCGCTATCATCATGCCTTCGATAAACTGATGCGGATCGCCTTCCAATAGCCAACGGTCCTTGAACGTGCCGGGCTCCATTTCATCCGCATTGGCAATCACGTATTTTTGCTGTTGATCCACATTGCCCTGCGGAACAAAACTCCATTTCATGCCGGTGGGAAACCCTGCGCCGCCCCGCCCGCGCAGATTCGATGCTTTGACCAGATCAACCACTTCGGCGGGCTGCACTTTCAGAATTTTCTTGAATCCATCATAGCCCCCGGCACGCTCATATTCCGCTAATCCCGGTGGTTCCCGGCCAGGCGTCATATGTTGTGTCAGCGGCTTTTCCATTGCGGTCGTCATATTGATCTCCGCCACTTAACCCGAACGTTGCTGATAGTGCTCCAGCACGGAGCGGACAGACGCAGCATCCACGTCAAAATGGTAATCATCATCTACCATCAGAACAGGAGCGTGATCACAGGCACCCAGACAAGGCCCAGGCAATAACGTGAATTGACTGTCAGGCGTGGTGCCACCCGGTTTTATATTCAGCGTATTCTGCAGCGATGCCATCACATCGTCATACCCGAGCATCCAGCAACTCACGCTGTCGCAAACCCGAATGACATGCTTACCCACGCGCTGGCGGTAAACCAGGTTGTAAAAGGTCGCAACGCCCTCTACTTCTTCGGGCGATAATTTCAAAAAGGCCGCAATCGCCTTTAAGCTGTCGCTGGAAACCCAACCGCGATGGTGCTGCACGATCTTCAGCGCTTCAATCGACATGGCCTGATTGTCGGGATAATGCGACAGCCCCTCTCGAATCTCAGCGATTTCCGCCTGACTGAGGCCCTCACCCGTTCCGACATCCAGCGTTATTGTTTTTATTCTCGTCTGCATTGCCATTCATCCGTGTTATCGATCCACATCCGCCATGACAAAATCAATACTGGCAATGATCGCGATCAGATCCGCAATCATCAGCCCCCGGCTCATCGTTGGAATCATCTGCAGGTGCGCAAATGATGGTGTACGAATGCGCGTGCGATAAGACATCGTATTACCATCACTTACCAGGTAGTAACTGTTCATACCCTTGGTGGCTTCAATCGGAATGCAAGCCTCGCCGACCGGAATCACCGGCCCCCAGCTTACCGTGGTGAAATGCTGGATAAGCGTTTCGATATCCTGCATGGTGCGTTCTTTGGGTGGCGGCGTCGTCAGCTTGTGATCCGCTTTATAGGGACCCGCCGGCATATTGTTGAGGCACTGCTCGATGATGCGCAGGCTTTGCCGCATTTCCTCGATACGTATGCTGCAACGATCATAGCAATCACCGTTCACGCCCAGCGGCACATCGAATTCAAAATTTTCGTAACCGGAATAGGGCTGCTGCTTGCGCATATCCCAATCCAAGCCGGTGGCGCGCAGCATGGGACCAGTCGCCCCCCATTCCAGCGCTTCTTGCGTGGTCAGCGATCCGATTCCGCGTGCCCGCTGCTTGATGATGCTGTTCTGCATCACCATCTTGTCATAGTGATTCAAGCGATCCGGCATATAAGCCAAAAATTCCCGCACCAGCCGATCCCAACCTTTCGGCAGATCATTGGTCACGCCACCAATGCGAAACCAGCTGGGATGCATGCGTCCGCCACAAATCGCTTCAATAATGTGAAAAATCTTTTCGCGATCGACAAACATGTAAAATACCGGCGACATCTGGCCGATATCCTGCGCAAAAGTACCGTAGAAAACCAGGTGACTGGCGATGCGGAAAAATTCGGACAGCATCACGCGAATCACATTCACCCGCTCCGGCACCGTGATCCCTGCCAAACGCTCAACGGTGAGCACATAAGGCAGGTTGTTCATCACGCCGCCCAGGTAATCCACGCGATCGGTATAGGGAATGTAGCTGTGCCAGGATTGGCGCTCGCCCATTTTTTCAGCGCCGCGGTGGTGATACCCGATATCCGGCACCGCATCGACAATTTCCTCACCATCCAACTGCAAAACAACGCGAAACACACCGTGCACACTGGGGTGATTCGGACCGAGATTCAGGAACATGTAATCTGTATCGTCGTGCGCGCGCTGCATCCCCCAATCATCAGGATTGAACCGGAGCGCTTCCTGCTCAGCGTTTTGGCGCTCAGCCGACAAACTGAAGGGATCCATTTCGGTCGCGCGGGCAGGGTGATCTTTGCGTAAGGCATGACCCTGCCAGGTGGGCGGTAGCAGAATGCGCCGCAGATTCGGGTGCCCCTCAAAGCGGACGCCAAACATATCCCAGGCTTCCCGCTCATACCAATTGGCATTGCGCCAGAGTTTGGTTACCGATGGCACAGACAACGTCGGTTCTTTCACCGCAATTTTTACGCGTAGAAGGGCATTCCGTTCGATGGACAACAAGTGGTAAACAACGGTGAAATCGCTGACCGGCTGGCCTGCGCGATGATTGCGCAGACGCTCATCGATAACCGTCAGATCGTAGAGCATGCAATAAGGCGCAGAGATACCATGACGCAGCCAAGTAAACAAAACCACTGACTGCGCGACCGGCACCCACAGCGTTGGAATGTCATCCACCGTCAATTGCGGAGAGAATGTGTTCTCGCCAAAATGCTGCAGCAATTCCGCAATGATCGGCTGAGCCGACCATTTCTGATAGTCGACCTTATTCAGAGCATCAGCATAGCGATGGCGCGTCTCTGGTTGGGCGAGCTGCGACGTCTCCGTGGCCATGATGCGTTACACCTCATCCGGTGAACGCAATTCGCGTATATGAATACGCTCTTCACGACGGGCTTCGCGCTGGCTTGGACGCTCAATGGTATGCACCGCGCCTTCCTGACTGATCACCCAACTGATGGCACGCCGCTGCGATTTGATCACGTTTTGCAGCAACATCAATCCTTCCAGCAGGGAATCCGGCCGTGGCGGACAACCTTGCACATACACATCCACCGGCAAGAATTTATCGACTCCCTGCACCACGCTGTAGATATCGTACATGCCACCGGAATTCGCGCAGGAGCCCATACTAATCACCCAGCGTGGCTCAATCAGCTGCTCATACAAACGCTCCAGCACCGGCGCCATTTTGCGAAACACCGTACCGGAAATCACGATGAGATCGGCCTGTCGCGGTGATCCGCGAATCACCTCGGCGCCGAAGCGTGCAATATCGAATTGACTGGTAAAGGTAGTGGCCATTTCCACATAACAGCAGGAAAGACCGAAATTGAACGGCCACAGGGAATTGGCCTGGCTCCAGGACACCAGTTCTTCCAATTTCCCCATCACCACATTCTGGCGCAACGATTCCCAAAACTCGTTGCTCTGTGACGGCTCATGAGCGGCCCCCACTCCAGCCGAATCCGACGGTCTGGTAATACTCCAACTCATACTCATCTACCCCCAGGATAGATCGCGCATAGGTCTGTCGCTAACGTTTAGCAGTTAACGTTTATAGTTGCTTTGTTGCTCTTTTTGACGCGGTGTTCTCCAATCCAGCGCACCCAACTTCCACAGATACGCCAGTGTTGCGCCCAGTATTCCGATAAAGATCATCGCTTCGATATAGCCGGCCCATCCTGCTTCGCGAAAAGCGATGGCCCAGGCAAACAGGAATACAGCTTCCAGGTCGAAAATGACGAAGAAAATCGCCAATAGATAAAAAGGGATAGGTACACGATAACGGGCAGTGCCAACTGACACGATGCCGGATTCGAAGGGTTCGATGGTGGCAGGATTACGGCGCCGTTGCCCCAGAAAATGAGACAGCAGCAGGATGACACAAACAATGAGCAATGTGGCGGCGAAATAAGCGGCGAGCGGCCAGATTGGCGGTGTTGCTACGACAGATTCCATGTCAACCGGTTATCCTCTATTTACGAAAAGTGGCGTCGTAAACTTCTACTTCTTACAAATTGTTCAATTTGTAGATCGTTAGATGAGGATGGATACTGACAATTCCAGTTCAGCTATATGCAACGAGTTTTCTCATTATGGCTTCAACCGGAATTTGGTCAACTCCCTTTTTTCTATAGCTGACAGGGATATCCGTTGATATGAACGCAAACGAGAACTCGACCTAACTTCCCTTTACTTTATCAATAGCAAAAGGTTATATGATTTTGACGACAGGCCGAACGGCCTTATCTTCCACGATCGTGCGCCGCAATTTATTTAAATAACAAGCATTTAAATCGCGTGACTGCCGAACTGCTCCGAGATTTGTCAACTTCTTCCTACAGGCGTAGGCTTACAAATAGGCTGTGTATAAAAACCGACAGAGAATGGCCACATGAAACATGTTCGAGAGATATTAAAATCCAAAGCCATTAAAGAGACGTTCACTGTTCAACCCACCACCAAAGTGCTGGAAGCGCTGAGGCTGATGTCCGAAAAAGGCGTGGGAGCGATGTTGGTCGTCGAGAACAAGCGGCTGGTCGGCATCGTTACCGAACGGGACTATGCGCGAAAAGTCATTTTGATGGCGCGGTCTTCCCACACTGCTACCGTCAGCGAAATCATGACCTCCGATATTTTCACCGTCGATCCTGATCAAACGATTGATGAGTGTATGGAATTGCTGACCGACAAGCGGGTGCGGCACCTTCCCGTCATCGACGAAGGGCGCCTGATTGGCCTGATCTCCATTGGCGACGTGGTCAAGAACATTATCTCGGAACAGGAAAATACCATCCAGCATCTCGAACAATATATTCGGGGCGAAACGGTATTGTGATGACGCACAAAGCAGCGCTTACGTAACGCTGGCTGGATTGCGGCAAATCATCGAGCACGGGAGAGTAATCCAAGCTGCGCATCTTCGCTCAGCAAAGGGCTCTTTTGTCCCAAGCGTTGCAGCAGTTTTGCCGCATCAAATGGCGCCTTCACTTTTACATCATTGTCGAAGTAGCAATAGACACTTCGTTTTGCCCGCTTGGCCGGTGCTTTTGCACTGATAAGCTGCGCATCATCCGGTTGGGTTCCCGCCTCCCACTTTTGAATGCGATCCGCCCAGCGTTTTAAGGCGGCATCAGTGTAACCACTGGCATACAGCTCTTCATCCCCGTGCAAGCGCATGTAAACAAAGTCACTGGTGAGGTCTTCCACATACGGCCATTTTCCAGCCGTATCCGCCACCACCAGAGCGGCTTTGTACTGCCGCAACAGCTCGACAAAGCGCTCATCGATAAAGGACTTATTCCGGATTTCCACCGCATGCCGGATGGTTCGCTCGGCATCTGGCGTTATTTTAGCCCGACCCTTGACATGATCGTCGTGTTTGCGCGCAAGTTTGCTGGCCTGTTCCGTATTGTGTGGCAGCAGGCGCAGAAATTCCTCAAATAGCGCTGGATCAAATCTGAAACTCGGCGGAAACTGCCAGAGAATTGGGCCCAACTTCTCACGCAGGTTGAAAACGCCAGAAGCGAAAAAATTCGCCATCGGAATTTTCACTTCATTCAACCGCAGGATATGCGTGATATAGCGCGGGGCTTTCACACTGAAAACAAAATCATCTGGCGTTTCCTGATACCAGCGCGCATAGCTTTGCGGGCGCTGCAAATTGTAAAATGAGCCATTAATTTCAATGGATGGAAACATGCTGGATGCAAACGCGAGCTCCTTGTTTTGCGGCAGCCCCTTTGGATAAAAAACTCCCCGCCAAGGGGCGTAAAGCCAGCCGGATATGCCGATTCTTAAACTGTGCATACGCTACCTCCTTGTGTCGATTCAAATATGCAGCATAACCTGTGCCACCACATAACCTCTGCCACAAGAGGAACTCATGCAGCAAACCAGCGAAAAATTGAAGATAGCCCTGACGATTCTTTTCCTGCTCTGCGTCCAGGGCTGCAGCACGGTTGATCCCATGCCCGGCGAACCCATCTGGCAATCCTGGGGCGGCAACCTCGACAACACGCATGATGCAAACGATACGTCCATCAACGTGGACAACGTGCGCAATCTCCGCAAGAAGTGGGTGGTTCGTACCGGTGGCAGCGTATCCGCCACACCCAGCCTGAGCACTACACGCCTGTATTTTCCTGACTGGGGAAGCCGCTATCTTGGCGGCAGTAAACTTTACACGGTGGATCGGGAAAGTGGTGACGTAGTAATGAGCCACTCGATCTACAGCTACAGCAACAGTTTTATTTACAATGTCGCCCGTTCGACACCCGCGTTGTCGGGTGACTGGCTTGTGTTCGGTGACATGCGCAGCGCGGCCGCCTCCCTGTTTGCGATTCGCACATCGCATGGCGCTAGCTTGTATGGCATCAATCGCAGCACAGGGGAGCTGAAGTGGAAAACACAGCTCGACGCCCATCCACTGGCGGTCGTTACCCAATCGCCTGTCATTCACGATGGACGGATTTATGTCGGCGTTTCCTCGCTGGAGGAAGCCGCTGCGCGACTCGATTACAAATGTTGCTCGTTCCGTGGCAGCATGCTGGCTCTCGATCTGGATACCGGCAAGATTCTCTGGAAGACCTACATGATCCCTGCGCCGTCCGATAACAAAGAGCCTAGCTTCAGTGGCGCGGCAGTATGGGGTAGCAGCCCCGCCATTGATACCGCGCGCCGGCAGCTTTACATTGCCACCGGCAACAATTACACGCTTCCCCCGGATCTGGTGGCGTGTTCCAAGGCGCATAAAGGTGACCCGCAAGCGCAGAATCAATGTTATGAAAATATGGATCGGCCCGACAATTATGCAGAAAGTGTATTGGCCCTCGATTTGAATACGGGCGCAGTACGCTGGGCGCGCAAGATGCATAATTACGGCGCCTGGACACTGGCCTGCCGTCCTGACATCGCGCCACAATTGCCGGTGCATGAACCCAATTGCCAGGATCTGGATGGACTCGATTTCGATTTCGGACAAGCGCCCATGATCGTGCGAGCTGAGCGCTCCGGCCTGGCGAAAGATGTATTGGGCGTCGGGCAAAAGAGCGGCGTTTTCTACGCACTGGATCCTGACAATGGTTCGACACTGTGGGCCACCAACGTCGGGCCCGGTGGCCCATTGGGCGGACTTGAATTTGGCGCCGCCACGGATGGAAAACGCTTTTATGTGCAGAACACCAATTTCGATCACGTCCCCATGACACTGACAGCAGGCGCGCACGCCGGAGAAGTTGCTCGCGGCGGCATCTGGGCCGCGCTTGATGTGAAGACGGGAAAAGTTCTTTGGCAAACCCCCGATCCTTCGCACAATCTACCCTTGAAAGGCGATATCGATCATACGACCTGGGGTTCGGACCTGGGCCCGGGATTTTTCGCCATTGCAATGGGCCCGCTCACCATCAGTAATGGCGTGTTGTTCGCGGGCTCGCTGGATCAGGAAGGCCACATGTACGCGCTCAACGCAGCCACCGGCGACGTCCTCTGGAGTTTCGCTTCCGGTGGCTCTGTCATGTCAGCGCCTTCCATTACAGACGGCGTTCTCTACTGGGGTTCCGGTTATTTCACCGGTTTTGAAAACGATGCAGTATACGCTTTCGAATTACCCAAGCCTGAATAGGCGGTTCCAATAAATCAGACTTTCACCGCCGTAAATGAGTAAGAGCCCATAAAGCCGGCCTTCATTTTGCCCGTCATCTGCGCGCCATCAACAACGGCTCTGAATTCACACTTCAGCTTGATTGGCTTGGTTGTGTGATTGACCCAGTAAAGATTATTACCTTCCAGCTTGGCGTCGGCGATGGGAGAACTGGCGCCCTCGCCGCTCTG
>DATLII010000322.1:0-2395 GCA_035539495.1 Dongiaceae bacterium | reverse complement strand
GAAATAACGGTAACTTCCCCTTTCACCCGGGGATCAACGATGAAGCTGTAGCCGGTGATGTCGGATACCTGCTCGACGAAGGTGCGGATATCCGCCTTCTTCATGTTGATCTTCCAACTGCCCTGGCCCTGTCCCGGAGGTGGTGCGGCATTGGCAACCGCGGCCAGCGACAGCGCGGCAATCGCCAGCCCGACGCCGAGCATTCGCTTCAGTTTCATGTTGAACTCGCTGGCAACCAAACCTAGGTTCATTTTTATTCGTCCAGAATCACTGTACTGCTTAATGTTCACGGGCAGGCTTCCGCGCTGTACTGGCGACCATCACGCTCGCCTACCACTTTGGCACAACCGGATTCCATCACTTCCTTGATCAGGTTCACGTCCGCCTGGGGATCACCCAGGGAACGCCCGTTGACCGATACCAAAACATCGCCCGGGCGAGCGCCGATAGCGGCAAACGCCGGGTTACTCGAATCCGTTACCTTGTATCCGCGGCCGTTGTTGGTGGCCAGGCCAAACTGGCCGAGTACTGCATCGGGATTGGCGCTGATTTCTGCCTGCAAGCTGTTGATCACTTCCTGTGCCTGCTCCACACCCGGCATAGCGCCGCGGGGCACGCCACCACCTGCGCCGGGCGGGGGCATATCGGTCATGCGACCAGTACGGGCGCTGACGGACCGCATGGGTGGCTGGCCAGAGGGAGGCGGAGTGGAACGGGTCATGCCCGGTCCGGCGCCAGGGCCTTTGGCATCGGGGAAATAGAGGGCTTCCAGTTTGCCGTTGATACTGAGCAGCACGCGGTCAGCATAAACAGCCGTGAGAGTGGCGCTGCCAGCAACCTTGCTACCGATCCGATAAAGTTGACTCTCTTTGCGGGACTCCGAAATCATGGCAGTGGAATCCTCTTCCTTAGGCGCTACGAACACACCCTGCAGTTCCAGCGCAAGCCGCGTCGGAGGGGCCACCACATCTTCGGTCTGGGCCTGGGCGACAGGCTTTTGTCCTTCCTCACCGAACAGATGCCATTGCGCGATGGTACCGGCATCGACCCGGCGTTGCGGGGTCATTTGGGACGACGACGCCACCACCGTTGTGCCATACAGGCTGGGCGCCTCAACGCTGCTATTGGGATCCACGAACAGATAGACCATACGCACCAGCACATAGCCGATAGCAACCGCCAGGCCGGCACAGGCCAACGCATTTGCGCGCAATACCCAGGGATTCAATTGGGTAACATTGGTTGCCAAGATTCTCTCCCTAACTGGCCGGTCCATCCCCCGGCCGCTTTTTTTTAGCTTTCTTTATATAGTGCTGTAGTGCTGTGTGGTTGTAGCCGAGGCTGCAACGAATTCTTTGAACTTTAACTGATCAGTCTCTGGCTGCGAATAGCCTGTACGCATTCACAACAGTTTCGCCGGAATCTTTAACAATAACATTGCTTAATCCGTCAGAATGGCAAAGGCTGCTGCAGATTAAGCAAGGTTTTGTCGTCATCGCCCTGCCCACCGTATCCGGCCAGGCTCAAGACCCGCTTCAATACCTTCACGCCCACCAGCCCCTGTTCCGGCAGCAGGCTGAGCTCACCCAAGGCCTGATTCGCGCGCGTCTCGGTTACGATCAGGATCAGATTGCCCTCGGTCGCAGCCAGTTCCCCTTTCACACCGGGGAAATCGATATTCTGTGGACTGCCTCCACCACCGACCGTAACGGGACCGCCACTCCAGCTGACATTGCCGCCAGCAGACACTACTTTCTGCCCCGACAGTTTGGCCGATACCGCATCCACTTTGATGGCACCCTGGGCACTGACATCATATTGACTGAGGACCTGTTCCAGCATGGCAGCTTGGACGTCACCGTTCAAATCGGCCACGCCCTTACCCCACAGGCCCCAGAAGCCATCACCTTCCAGCCGATACTGACCACCTTCCATGCGCAGGTGCAAAGCTAACTCGCCCATCAGCAAGCGCAGGGCTTTCAAATCCCATTGCACCAACAGCGGGCCAGAGACGGGTTGTGGCAAACGGGTCTGGAAAAATCCGCTCCAGATGGTTCCGCCCACCTGTTCCACCACGATCGGCAGACCAGACGAAGCTCCGCCGACCAGACGCAAGGCCAGGCTCGCAGGAAACAGGGCGATGACAAAGAGTACGAAGGACAGCAGTCCTATCAGAATCAGACTTCGGGTTTTCATGGAGAGTTAAAGGGGGTCGTCCCGCTCCCTGACTTCATCTTATTCTTATTAGTTTAAGCAGAAGTCGCGAGCATAGCATAATTTCGCCAGCTCACTTCCTCTGCTTTCTGGGTCACGGTCACGTGATGGAGAATGGCAAACCGATCAAAATGGGATGTCGTCTTCGAAATCCGCGCCTGCCGGGGAGGGAGACGAGGAG
>DATLII010000321.1:0-8448 GCA_035539495.1 Dongiaceae bacterium | reverse complement strand
CAACAATGTGCCGGGGCCGTTAACCTGAACGACTGGCTTGCTGTTGGAACCCGCCGCCACTTGCCCTGAGGGCGTACGCTCCGATTCCACCACGAAGTCGCGGCCAGCACTGATAGTCGAAACATCGGAAGCAAAATTGTTAGTCAGGCTGAATCCGACGTTGCGGATGTCACGACCGGCCATGATTTCTGCAGCCTTGCTGGTCTGGAGGCGAGGATAAGTCGAAAATTCTTTCGCTCGGATGTCACCAGAAAGAGCAACCAGCCGTACCGGATCCTCAGTCGAATCCGTATGGTTGCTGGGAAGGCCGGAAACAGGATAAGTGAAGTGGCCCAGGCCCAGCTGTTCGAGCAGCGTCCCACCTGACCCAGGATGATAAGCGGCGCCCCGGCTGGGGATGCGGCTTTCCTGCACCGATGACATTTGCAGACTGCCATGCTGACCGACAAAGGCGATGTCCTTCATGGCATAAAGCTCGAGCTCACCATTCCGGTGGGGCTCAATGCCCAACGGTCCGCGGATCTGGATATTTCCATCCAACGCAACGGCCTTGAGCCGGGCCGGCAGAATGGAATTCGTCACCACGCTGTCCGCTCCGCCTGTTTCCGGATTGAATATCACATCACCCACCAAGGATTGCATGCTCAACGAATCGGCGCTGGCGTGGGTAAAGTAGAAATTCTGCCTGGCAGCATCCGTGGACTGCAGATCGCTGATCGGCGCCATGCTTTGATCGATGGCACGTGTCAGCTCAATGGAATCGCGCGCTTTCAGGGAAATATCGCCAATCCCGTAAGCGATCTGGGCAGCGGCTTTGGTGGTATCGACACGCGATATGCTACCGCCTGCCGTCACATCCAGCTTGCCATCGCTCACCAGGTAATTTCCGGACAACACATCACGTCCAGCGTTGACCGCAATGTCGCCGCCACCGCGTATCAATACCTGGTTGGTGGCGGTACTGCTGGCGGATGGATTTGCGCCGACCTGCATCGCCGTAGTGGCTGCAGCCAACGTGAGGTTGATGACGTCGCGGCCGGTGTTGAGTTCAATGTCGCCGCCGCCCAATGTGCCAATGCCATTGACGAACTTGTCGTAATTGACGCCCCAACTGGACAGGTATTTTTCGGGGCCCTCGCTACCTGAAACATCTACCAGCGGATACTCGCCGTCCAGACGGTTCAGCCACTCCGTGTGCGCCACCGGGATGCCAGAGGCTATTACATCGTTGCCGACATCAACGCTGATGTCACCGCCGTCATGCCCGTAGAACAGTCTGGTATTGTCTCCAATCAGACCTGCGATGATCCATTGCAGGCCGTCAAGAGTGCCAGCTTCCGGCATTCCGCCCAGCACGGGATCATTGACATATTCAGTCAGGCCACCCGTATAGATCGAACTGCCTTCAGCAAGCGTGACGTCGTTTCCAGCGACGACTGTTATGTCGCCTGTACCAGTGCGGATCAAACTGCCAGAAGCCAGAACGACATTGCCTTGTCCCTGCAGCGTGCTTGGCTTCGCCGCCTGTCCGTCGGCACCGGCGATAACCGACAGCGACCAAGAACGAGCAGAGATGGGTGCCGTCTGCGAAACGCCCATAATGTTAGTCAAGGTGACGAAGCCATCCGACAGCTTTCCATTCACCGTCAGATCACCACCCGCAACGACGCGCAGGAAGCCGGGCGTCGCTTTGTCGCCAAATCGCCACGGGTCAGCACCCAGCACAGCGCCACCCATGGCATCCATCTCAACAGCAGGCGCTAAGCTGACATCACCGCTCACCGTCATGCTGCCCTGATTGAACAGCTCCACACCCGGTGCCACTTCAAAACGATCACCCAACTGCTGCACCAGATTGGCGAAGCGTCCCTCGCCTTCCAGTTTCGTTTGCATGGCCGCCATGAAGCTGGTGGTCTCAGGCAACACGGTCGCATCCAACCAGGCCTGGTTAACATCCGCCGTTTCATAGGATTTGAAACCCGCTACAACCACACTGCCGGCGCCGTTGATGCTTACGCCGTTATCGGTGAATTGAACATCGTCGTTGGCGCCATTGCGTTGTGCGAGGAATTGAACCTTGCCGTCATCACCAATGCCCGCCCCGCCGACATTGACGGCGCTACCGCCAGCCAATTCAATGAAACCCTGCTTGGAGGACAAAACAACTTTGCCACCGTCACCATTAACGCCGGTAGCATTCGCATCCAGTTGCGCGGTTGTACCCAGGATCACGTTATCCCGCGCATACAGGCCCAGCGTGCCACCGTCCTTGCCGGATGCATCCAGGTGGCCGTCCACCTGCAATGAACCACCATCCAAACTGAATTCGATGGAGTCGGCTTTCACAGTGGTGTTCTCGCCCAGTGTCAGGTTCCCGTTCCGAGCGCGCCATGTTTGCGATTCGCTGAATCCCGCCAGTTGCGGCGACAGCGATGCCACGTTGTCGGCCTGCGCCACATCCACTTTCAGCACACCACCGGTGCTGGTGGCAGAACGCTGCACCACGGGCGCGGACTGCAGATCGATGCGGCCATTGGCAGCCGACAGTTGCAGCGTCCCGCTGGATGCCGCCGGATCGGGAGAAGACACGTCGATAACAGTGCCAGCCTGTGTCGTGATATTGCCGTTTTTTGCTACCAGGCTGATGGTGCCCGCATCGGATACCACTTTGTCGCCAGCAAAATCCACCACCTTGCCTGCCACGTCGAGCGCCGCATTGTTACCCAGGGCCAGGCTTTCCTGTGCCTGTACCGAGATCACACCACTGGCCGCTCTCACCTGGGTGTCCAGCATCACGTTATTACCGGCGAAGGTATAGCGAGCGCCAAAGCCAGCCAAGCCGTCTTTTGCCACATTACCGGTGCCGGTCAATACCAGATCGCCACCGGCCTGCACTGCCAGATCCGAACCCGCTACCGCATCCAGACGACCGGTAGACAACGACAGGCTACCTGGGGTCTGCAAACTGAACTTGCCGCTGGCCCGTGTTCCATCCTGCGCGGCGATAGCCACCTGACTAAAGCCACCCAATTTTTGTGCCGTGGAAGCTGCATTACCTGCAAGATTTAACTGGCGGGTGCCGAAAGTCAGCGTACTGCCAGCGGCGCCAACATCAACCGCCTGCTGGCCGGAAGAGTTTTTGAGTGTGACACTTTCGCTCGCATTGAAGCGCGCAGCGATCGGTGCTCCGCTCACGGCATTGATCGCGGCTGCATCCAGAACCAGATTCCGGGTATCAACAATAAATTCCGACGCCAGATCGATGCTGGACAGACTGGTGAGCATCAGGTCTCGCGCGCTCAGGTTATCGAGCACCGCCTGCGACAGCGCCATGCCGCTACTAACCTGATCCACGCCCAACACAATGCGACTGGAACCGAATCCGGCCGTACCGGTGGTATCCACATGACCGGCGACAAGCGCACTGCCGGTGGCGTCAAGCACCAATGCACCCTTGCCCACTACGCTGGCGCCTGACTGAATATTCAAGGCACCGCCGGTACCGCTGGCACCGCTACGCAACACCTGCACGGCGTCGCCCACGGATGCCTGCAACAATGCACCATCGCCATTGATGCGAATCGGGCCACCCACCGTGCGACCGTTGCGGCTGGCCTCCACATTAGCGCCAGATTCCATCACCACCTGCTGTTTGCCCGCCAGTATCAGCTCGCTCACTGTCAGGTCGACATCGCCAGCGACCGTTACGCTGTTTGCACCCACGTTGACGTTCGTTTCGTTGCCAATCTGGTTGCGAGTCCCGCCCAGCAGAATGCTATCGACGTTGAATGCCTGCAGCTCATCCGCCACCAGTTGGATGCCACCATCCACTGTTTTGCTGTTCACGATTTTCAGATCGGTAGCATTCACATCCATACGGCCACCAACGCCACGTTCCGATGCCGCGACGATGTCACCTTCGATATCCAGTTTGTCGATCGCATCAAACGACACGCGTCCGGCATCCTGCGGCCGCGTGCCTATTGCATCCGCGAAAAAGCCGTTAGCGGAATACAGGTTGTACTCGCTGCGGCTGAATGCAACCGAGCCCGGTTCCACCATAAAGGCTGACCACTGACTAGCTTCCGTCGTGTTGCCCGCATTGCCCACCTTGCCTGACACCACTTTGGCGCTAGTCAGATTGGTGATGTTCATGCCAGGTTGAATCGATTGGTGCTGCGGCGTGATCAGGAAAGCGCCCGGCAACAGAGCATAACGTGCCGGCAGAATGGCGTACTCCACATTGGGATTAAGACCCGGCGTTGCTTCGAAGCGAATGGTATCGCCGATGGCATATGGGAAGTTCGCCATTTCCACCGTGTCATACGGTGCCCACTGGCTTCCATAGGTGGGCACGATGGCAAATGATTCACCCGCACCCGCGAAATTGCCGCCGTAATTCAATACGTCTTTGGAACCACCCGGGCCCGGCGCGAATTCATAAGCCAGCAGATCACCGCCACCACTGATATCCACCGCTGCGCCTTCACGTTGCTCCAGCGAGGGACTTTTCAACTTGACGCTTTTTTCCTGAAGCGCCGATATCACTTGCGGTTCACCAGACTTAACCGGATACAACCAGGATCCATCAGCCTGGACTTCACCAAAAATAACGGTCTGATTCTCACCGGACACGCTGGTTTTGCTGCCACTGTCCAACACCAGCGACTGACGTCCATTCAATTCGATGCTGCCGAACGGTGCCTTCAACACGCCTTGCTGTTCGATGTGGTCGGCATTAACCGTGAGCGATCCCAACGCGGAGTAAACGCCATAATCTTTTTTGATAGTGAAAGAGCCATCCGACTGATTACGAACGCGGACGGTGGAACCAGCCGATTGCAGATCGAAGGTGTAGTCTGTTTGAGTGGCGGCGTACACTTGGCTCGCCAGCAATTCCACGTCGCCATACGCCAGCAGCGAGCCGGCAGGCAAATCGCGCGTTCCTGCATTGGCCAGGCCACCTCTCAAGCGAATGTCGCCATGACTGCGCAGATTTACCTTGCCCGCATCACGGAAAACGATATCGCCCTGCAAATCAATGAAGTCTGCCGACGCCGTGAAGGAACCACTCACGGGCAACGCAGCTCCCGCTTTTGAATTTTCTTCGTCCGTGTATTGGGTTCCAATCGAAATGTAGGGCGCTGCAACACTGGCGTCGAAACCACTGGTCACGATCGCTGGTGTTTCCAGGCGAATGGATTCGCTGGCCGTCAGTGTTTTGTCGGTGGCAAAGCTAATCTTGGTTTCTTTGCGTTCCGTGCCGGCATACGATTGCCGCGAGCTGCTACTGTCATTGATGGTATGAAGGCCAACCCGTCCGAAGCCACCAGCATTCACAGCGTCTACATTCAAATAGGCAACGCCGCTGGCGATACTGCCACCGGCAACTGTGATGGCGTTTTCAATATTCGTGGAATTAATCAAGGATTGCAGGAACACATTGTCCAGCTCATCGCCGATCAGACGGATCTCCAATTCATAATCTTTACGCGCGTCGCCTACCAGGATTTCTCCCCCAGAACGCCCTGCGCTGGTCATCCGCACATCGATGGCACCTGCCTTGCCGTTGGGGCTGGCAGCTTTGGCAGACATTCCGGTATTGGCAAGCATGCCCTCCGACGCCGACAGATTGATAGCGCCTCCATCCAGCGCTACGGATTGGCTCTTTAATTGACTGGTTTTGGCATCCAGATATTGCGCCGTACTCAATTCGCCGTCGGCGCTGATACGTGAACCCTTCTCCCCCAAAATATAACCACCGGCTGCGGAGATATTGGCACTGCCGCCATCGAAATACTGGCGATCCACCCTGCCGGCCGAGTCAGTAGAACCTTCGACAGTGGTGGCTCCTACATCGATCAGGCTGCCGTCGCGCAGTCGGACTGCCCGGGAAGGATCAAAATCCATTGCTCCATTTGGCGCAACGCTCAGATCAACATTGCCTCCCTTCGCAATGATCGCGCCACCAATATCGATCGAGCCGCCAGTCGTCGAAATCGATACGTTAGCGCCTGGCAGTCCATTAATACTGGCGCCCGCGCCGATGCGGATAGTATCCGCCTCCTTAGCCGCCGCGTTTTCACCTGAATTCAGGGATAAATCCACCCTCGCCCGCTGAGTAGCGGGAAGATCCGCCGTATCGATCACTTCCACCAGCGGAGCCAGACCTTCGGATGAGCGCGTCGCGCGGAAATCCGTTCCCTTCAGCCTGTAACGCTCGCCTATCAGATCAACCCGCGAGCCATCAGCCACATCGATTCCCGTGCGGCCCGCATTCAGAGCGATTTTGCTGAACCCGCCGTGGCGGAAAAATTCCGGCGCGAGGTTGACAGTAAGATCATCCGCAGGAGGAAGCGAATCACCGATTCTAAAACCGGCGGCGCGCAGGCTGAGTTCACCTCCCTTACCAAGAGAATGGCTGCTGGCTTCACCGTCGAAAACCAGCCTGCCATTACGTGCAGAATCCAACTGATCCAGATTACCCGCCTCAGCCTTGATATTGCCGCCGTTTCCTGCAGTCAACTTACCATCACTATCCAGCCAGGCACTGCCGTTCGCATTGAGTCGAGCGCCTTCACGCACCGCCACATCACCATCCGCAGTCAGCGCGATCGCGCCAGCATCGATTCTGATGGGCGCGCGCAAATCAGGCTTCAACAATGGATTGTCGTTGACCCAGTTTCCGCTGGTATCAATAACGGAACCGGATTCGATGCTAAGCAAATTGCGATTAGAGTCGCTGGAGTTCAGCCGGCCCGCCTTCAGTTTAACGTCGCCGCCATGATTGACGATGTCGCCTTTCACCAACAGATCGCCGCCCTGCGTGGATAAATCCACTTTACCGCCGCCATCCAGCTTCAACTGCGCGTTTTCGCCTAATGTCAGGTCGCCGTTCCAGGTGTGAATGGTCAAGTTGTCCGCGCTGTTGCGAAACCGTTCCACTGAAATAGCAGTCGTATCAATAGGTGCACTTCCGTTGGCACGTGCCTCGGCAAATTGCTGAAAATATTCTTCTGATAACAATTCTATGGATTGGGCATTGCCGCCCAATGCCTTCAGATTGATGGCACCACCATTCACCGCGCTATCCTGCGTGCGCTGATATGGCCCTGTCACGGTGTTCGCAATCACTTGGCCATCATAGGAAAGCGAATTGAATGTGATATTGAGTGCACCGGCATCCTTGCCTTCGGTGTAGCCCTGAACGAAGGTTCCCTTGCCGGCGCCAGCAGTGGATGACTTCAATTTCTCCGTGATGTTCCAGCGCGCGTTATAGCGTTCATTTTCATTCAGCAACGCGGCGTAATCTCTATTAGGATCCGCATCGCTGATGTAATGAATATCTCCATTCCGATCCACCAGCCGGCTTTCCTTCACGTAACCGGACTTGTAATTCACCGCGCCACCCGACACGTCCACCACTGCGCCGTTCTGGAAATCCACCGATCCCTGACTATGCAGATTCACCTTGCCGCCTTCGCTCAGCAACTCAGCCACCGGACGCTCAATCTTGTCCACATACTTGGTGATATCGGCAAATTCAATGCTGTCCTTGTCACGGATATCGACATAAGCGGTCTTGCCGCGAACATCAGTGTCGTTGCGCTGCAACGGGGAATCCTTGAGTTCGTCACCGCGCAATTCCACCTCAAGAGAATTACGCTCCATATCAATTTGAGCAGTCGTCATGCCCGACACGTCAATGCGGCTGCCGGTATGCAAGGTAATGCGGGAGTCGTTCTTAAGTGCGTTGGCAGCAACCTGGGGATCGGTCGTTGCCACCATGGAAACAATGCCGCCCCGGCTGGTCACAGTGGCACCGCCGTTGACGTCGATGGTCTTGCCCATCACCTCAACAAAAGAGGTCTGCTTCGGATCACTGTAGGTCGCTTTTTTGTCGCTGGTGTCCGCTAGCACTTCCGTATTGCTACCAGCGTGGAATTCGACACTGCCAGTCTGCCTGGCCTTGGCGACCTTGGCAGAGTTCTGCGACATGTCAGTGTCCAATGCGCCATCGGCCATCAACGCGCCAGCATACAGCTCTGCATTTTTATTGGAGGCCGGCGGCAAACTGCCAATATCAAGGGTTGCATCAACTGTATCCCGCGCCAATAGTCGGATAGTACCGTTGGCGTCCACGCTGGTTGTTGCAGTGAGCTGACCTTTCTGCTCGATATTCAGCGCAGCCAGCGTGATGTTGCCGCGCTCCGCCACAATTTTTCCAGCGTGATCGATATTGCCGCCGGTATTCACTTCCACCAGCATTCCCCGCAGGTCCTGATCCTGGGACGCGGCAAGGTAAACGTGATCCTTGCTACCCGCCAGGATGGTCTGGCCATCCGGCGTGGTAATGGAGGAACCGCTCTCGGTCACGACCTCGGGGGCGAACAGAAATACCCGCCCTCCTTTCCCGGTCACGATACGGGCCCCCCCTTCCAACAGGAC
>DATLII010000320.1:0-2876 GCA_035539495.1 Dongiaceae bacterium | reverse complement strand
CCGCACTGGCAACACTGCAAGCATGTTTCCCCGACAAACGCCTGCTGCCGGTACCGGGCAAAAACCTGATCAAGCAATATGGCGGACCGCACTGTGCCACCATGCAATTGCCAAAGGGCACCACTCGTCTTTCCAAGACTTCCCTTTCCCGGAACTGAGGGTTGAAGATCATGACCAACAAAACCCTGCGCGTCGGCCTGATCCAGCAACCGGCATGGCCCGACAAAGCCAAGAGCCTGGCGGAAACCGAGCGCCTGCTGAAACAACTGGTGGATGCCGCTCAACCGGAACTGGTGTTGTTGCAGGAACTGCACTGCACACATTATTTCTGCCAAGTGGAAGACACCGAGCTGTTCGATCTGGCGGAGCCGCTGGACGGTCCCAGTGCGCAAACATTGTCGCGCTGGGCGAAACAGTACAACGTGGTGCTAGTCGGTTCGATCTTCGAAAAACGCGCGCCGGGCGTGTTTCACAATACCGCCGTTGTGTTCGAGAAAGATGGCACCCTGGCGGGCTACTACCGCAAGATGCATATCCCGGACGATCCGGGTTTCTACGAAAAATTCTATTTCACCCCCGGCGACGCGGAAAAACTCGACGGCAGCAGCGGCTTCACACCGATTCCCACCAGCGTGGGCAATCTGGGCGTGTTGGTATGCTGGGATCAGTGGTATCCGGAAGGCGCGCGCCTGATGGCCATGGCGGGCGCGGATATTCTGCTCTACCCCACCGCCATCGGCTGGGACCCGCGCGATGCCGACGACGCACAAGCCAAACAGAAAAATGCCTGGCAGCTGATTCAGCGCTCCCACGCCGTCGCCAACCATCTGCCGGTGATTGTGGCGAACCGGGTCGGCCACGAGGACGATCTGTCCGGACACAGCGATGGCATCCTGTTCTGGGGCGGCAGCTTCATTGCCGGCCAACAAGGCGATATCCTGGCGGAAGGTGACACTCACCAGGCGCAATACCTGATTGCCGATCTGGATCTGGGCCGCACCGAATATCTGCGCCGCATCTGGCCCTATTTCCGCGATCGTCGCATCGACGCTTACGGTGGACTGACCAAGCGCATTCTGAAACCCTGAGGCAGACAACCCGCATGCTGATCATCGGTCATCGTGGCGCACGCCGTGAGGCGCCGGAAAACACCCTCGCCGGCTTCCGTTATCTGCGCCAGTTGGGCGTACATCATGTGGAATTGGATGTGCGTCTTACCAACGATCAGCAATTGGTGGTGATCCACGATGACACCGTAAATCGCACCACAGCCCACAGTGGCAAAGTGCGCGATTTTACCGTAACGGAACTGGCCGGCATGAACGCCGCCGCCAAATTTGCTGGCGGCTGGAAAGAAACCACGCCGGTACCACTGCTGCGGGATGTGTTGAAAGAGTGGGACGATCTGCAAAGCATCCAGCTGGAAGTGAAAACCACGGATCTTAACGACCTGCGCACCATCGCCCATCTGATTCCCGATCTGGTGGATGAGCTGGATCTGATCGATCAGGTGATTGTCACGTCAATGGATGCTCAACTGCTCAGCTTCATGCACCAGATCGCGCCGGACATTCGCCGTGGTTATGTGGCAGAACGCTTCACCCGCGAACCACTGGCGGTATGCCAGCAGCACCATTGCACGCATCTGATCACCAACTACCATCGCGTCACGCCCGGCTTGATTCACACCGCGCAATCTATCGGTTTGGAAGTCTCGATCTGGACCGTGAACAATCTGAATATCGCGCGCCGGATGCAGGACTGGGGCGCCGACAGCATCATTACCGATCTACCGTCACTGATGCTGAAGAACCTGCGTCATGACATTCAATATTAATCTGGCGAATATCAAGCCAGCGAATAGTAGATCAGCGACAGCTAAACGGATTCTCATCCCGTTCTCTCTGCTGATTGTCATTCTGCTGCAAGGCTGTGATGCCAGTTTCTACTGGCAAGCCGCGCAGGGCCAGATGGACTTGCTGCAACGGCGGCAACCTATCCCCGAACTGATTCAAGACAACGCCACCGATCCTCAACTCAAATCCCAGTTGAACTATGTGTTGCGCGTGCGTGCTTTCGCCGCGGAACAGTTGCATCTCACCGTTAACAACAATTATCTGACCTACGCCGATCTGCAGCGGCCTTATGTAGTGTGGAATGTGTTCGCCACACCGGAACTGTCATTGGAAAATCAGCGCTGGTGCTTCCCCATCGCCGGCTGCGTGCCCTACCGCGGTTACTTCACCGAGGCCGATGCCGACGCTTTTGCCAAGGAACTCGCAGGCAATGGCTTCGACACCTATGTGGGCGGCGTGGCGGCCTACAGCACCCTGGGTTGGTTCGACGACGCCGTGCTGAACACCTTCGTCAGTCGCGATCAGCTGTCACTCGCAGCCTTGCTGATCCACGAGTTGGCGCATCAGACGCTGTACGTTCCCGACGATTCCACCTTCAACGAAAGCTTCGCCACTGCGGTGGAAAATATCGGCCTGGAACTATGGATCGAATACGCCAAGCTGCAGAATCAACTGCCGGCCTACCAGGAAGCCAAACGTCGCCAGGATCAGTTTTTGGATCTGGTACTACAGCACCGGGATGAAAGGGAAAAACTGTTCAGCTCGCCGTTGAGCGACGACGAAAAGCGTCAGCGCAAGGCGCAATTGCAAACTGAGTTGCAGGCGGCCTACACCCAGCTTAAAGCCCGTTGGCAGAGTTCGGACGGGAAGAGTTACGATGGTTACGATCGCTGGTTTGCACAACCGGTGAACAATGCGCAGCTCTCCACTGTCGCCACTTACCATGCTCTGGAGCCGGGTTTTCGTGCTCTGGTTGAGCAAAGCGGCCGGGATTTTCGCACCTTCTTCAAGCGCTGCCGC
>DATLII010000319.1:0-3313 GCA_035539495.1 Dongiaceae bacterium | reverse complement strand
GTACAAAATATTTCAGCACACCCGTTGACGGTTATTCGAAAATAAGTGTACAACTGTACTCGCAAACCAACGGGGAGCCACTACCATGCAGTCCACCAGACCGACATTTACCAGCATCGCCAAAACCTGGTTCAACCTCAGTCTGTTCAACAGCCGCCGCGCAGGCGATTACTTCGATTTCCTGCTGCAGGGCATCGACCCGCTGTGGTCGGTCACCGAATGCCGCGCTAAGGTATTGCAGGTACGCGATGAAACCGCCGACACCAAAACCTTCGTACTGCGTCCCAACAGCCAGTGGCAGGGGTTCAAAGCCGGCCAGCATCTGCACATCACGCTGGAAATCAACGGCGTGCGCCAGACCCGCACCTTCACCATTTCCTCGCTGCCGGAAGAATGGACCCAACAAGGTTTCATTACCCTGACCGTGAAGAAAGTACCCGGCGGCCGCGTCACCCCCTGGATGCACGAGCATCTGGTGCCCGGCACCGTGGTCAGCATTTCCCCGGCCGGCGGCGAATTCCTGCTGCCCGCTGAACCGAATCCGTCCATTGGCTTTATTGCCGCTGGCTCGGGCATTACCCCGATTGCATCCATGTTGCGCAGCCTGGCTGCCCGCGACATGCCGGTAGCGGCGACGCTGCTGTACTTCGCCCGTACCGAGCAGGATTTCATTTTCGGCGATCAACTGACAGCCCTGGGCCAGGCGCTGCCCCGCTTTACGCCGCATCTGATTTCGTCCGACGGCGGCAATAGCCGGAAGCGCAGCCGCACAGCCCTGCCGCAAGGATTCATCAGCGCTGAACACATCAAGGCGCTGCTGGCGACCCAACCTGCACGCATTTATGTGTGTGGTCCGCATCCTTTCCGCGAATTGACCAAGCAACTGCTAACCGAACAGGGCTATCCGCTGCAGCAAGTACACGAAGAAGCGTTTGGCCTACCGCCGATGCCGCGCAGCGAAGGCGCACCTGTCACCGTCAGCTTCAGCCGCAGCCAGACCGCCACCACCACCGACCAACCCGGCACATTGCTGGAATTGGCCGAACAGAGCGGCCTGAAACCCACCAGCGGTTGCCGCATGGGTATCTGTTACACCTGCAAGTGCACAAAAAAATCCGGTCAGGTGCGCAATGTGATCACCGGTGAAATCTCCTCGAACGACGAAGAGGACATCCAGATCTGCGTTACCACCCCCGTCAGCAACGTCGAACTGGCTATCTGAGCCTGGTTATCGAATTAACGGCTATCGAATTCAACGGCTATCAGAAATCAAGGAGTCTGCCATGACCATCGCAACCACGCCGAACCCGGAACAACTGATGCCTGCACAGGAAGCTCTCGGCTTCCCGCGCACCCGGCCTAGCAAAGAAACCCTGGATTCGCTGCAAAAGGAAATGGACGCTCTGCGCGACAGCATTCGCGCCGACCTGGGCCAGCGCGACGCCGACTATATCCGCAACATCATCCGCATCCAGCGTTTGTGTGAAATCGCCGGCCGCACGCTGATTCACTTCAGCTTCACGCCGATCCCGTTTCTGCTGGGCGTCACCGCGCTGTCCGTCGCCAAGATCATGGACAACATGGAAATCGGCCACAACGTGATGCACGGCCAGTACGACTGGATGAACGATCCCAAAATCCACTCAGCGAATTTCGACTGGGACACCGCCTGCGACAACAAATCCTGGCAGCGCACCCACAATTACGAGCATCACACCTATACCAACATCATCGGCAAGGACCGTGATTTCGGTTACGCCGTGCTGCGGCTGTCAGACGACACCCCCTGGCACCCACTGCGCAGCATCCAGATCATTTACTTCGGCCTGCTCAGCACCTTCTTCCAGTGGGGCGTGGCGTTGCATGAACTGGAATTTGAGAAAGTGCGCGAAGGCAACTTCTCGCTGAAGGAAAAAATGCCGTACCTCAAGGCCATGGTGAAGAAAGCCGGTCGTCAGGGCTTCAAGGATTATCTGTTCTTTCCCGCCCTGGCTGGCCCTTTCTTCTGGAAAGTGGCACTGGGCAACGCCATGGCCAACCTGGTACGCAACCTGTGGGCGTCCAGCATCATTTTCTGCGGCCACTTTACCGAGCACACTCAAACCTTCACCGAGGAAGAGTGTGAAGGCGAAAGCCGCGGCCACTGGTACTACCGCCAGATGCTGGGTTCCAGCAACTTCGACGGCAACCGCCTGCTGCACATCATGAGCGGACACCTGAGCTATCAGATCGAACACCACCTGTTCCCTGATATTCCGGCTCACCGCTATGCCGAGATGTCACCCAAGGTGAAGGAAATCTGCGAGCGTCACGGCCTGCACTACAACACGGCGCCTTTTGGCAAACAGTACGCCAGTGTTATCAAACGGGTGCTAAAATTTTCATTGCCGTCGCGCTCCCGCAAGCTGACAGCCTGATCATCTCTCGCCGAGGACATCCGTATGGGACTGCTCAACAAGATCGAACTGCTGAAAGACATGATCCAGACCGCCATCGACAATGGCGCCCGCACTGTGGAAGACGTGCACAAGTCGATTGCCGACCTGCCTTTCGAGGTACTGGAAAAAAGTGGCCTGCTGGACGACGACACCCAGCAATTGCGTGAACGCAGCCAACAAACCATAGGAGCCGTGTATGGCAAGATTCGTGAAGTTAATCAGAAGGTGGGTGAGCTGGCTTCAGATATGTTTGAAGCCATCGAAGACGGGCAGCATATTGCTCGCGTGATGGACGAAAAACCGAGCGGCAATAGCATCGACGCCTGATTTCTATCCGTACGTCCTCCTGTGCTTGCCCCTGATCAGCGGGCCGACTGACATTTTGAGCGGCGGCCCGGCCAGACATTTTCTTTTACCAGACGCCACTTTGCCGATTCCATAAACCTCAACTATAGTGCGTCTAGCTGTGCGCGGCCCCCGGGTCGTCCCACATACAAAAACGAAAATCCCAGGGACATAAGAGGAATATCGAATGAAAAAGGCGCTCATCGGCACCGCTCTGGCATCCGGCCTTCTGCTAGCTACTCCTTCCAGCTTCGCTGACACCGGATACATCGGCATAGACTATCAACTCTTCACCACTGTCGTTGAACAGGAAGATGATCTCCAACCCGAAGCCGTTGCCCTGCGTCTGGGTGGCAATCTGAACGATTATTTCCAGGTGGAAGGCCGCATCGGCAGCGGCACCAAAGGTGACGACAATAGCCAAGGCGAGTCGCTGCAGGTGGACAATATCTTCGGCTTCTACCTGAAGGGCGGCGTGGATATCGCGAACTTGTTCTTCCCCTACATGCTGGTGGGCTACACCAAAGTGG
>DATLII010000318.1:0-3619 GCA_035539495.1 Dongiaceae bacterium | reverse complement strand
AGGGTGTTACCAAAACGAGTCATCGTCACGTTCGCTCACCACTTTGACTCGGTACTCCGCGATCTTACGAATCAATTCTTCCGGCAGCGGCTTCTTATAAGGAATCTGCAGCATTTCCTTCGTGGTCTTGTGCGATTTCAGCTCTGCGCTGAAGTGCTCCAGCGCTGCGGCTGTCGGCGCAAAACTGAGATGGGCTTTGTGAGCAGAGAAGGCAAACAGGTAGCGCGGTTCGACAAAGAACGGGGTGCTCCATTTGATCGCTTCTTCCGCATCCGGCGCAACACTTTTGAGGATTTCGTAAATCCGCTGCAGATGAGGCTGCCCCTCGGGTGGGGCGGCCTGTATATACTCGGCGATCGTCGTTGGCTTTTTAATTGCCTTCTTGCCTGCCATTTTTCCCTCAGCGACTTATTCTGTTGGGCTCCAGATTAACCACAAACCCGCGCGTCGTCAGATATAGCACAACACCATTGAGCAGGTGCCAAACGAGGTGGGTGCCAATGCTCCATCGATCACACAACTGCATATCAAGCGATCGAAACGTCAGTGACAAGGCAAAAAAACCGGCAGCCAGCAGCAGCGCAAATGGCTCGCGTTTGTGGGTCCGCCAATGGTAGATCCCCATGCCTGCAATGAAAACGAGCGCCGGTCCGTAGGACAGTGAACCATTGAGCCAGTGATGCGGCAACATGCCAAACGCGACAGAGGTGACGAAAAATGCCACCAGATAACCAACCACCTGCACTGCGGGCAAACCCACCACCGTACGACAGTAAAAAATCAGAAACAGAATTTGGTAGATCGAAATCGGAATCACGTCGGCCAGCATGGCCCAGTACACAGCCAGCGTATGAAACAGGAAACTGCCAACCCCGATGACGGCCACCATTGCAATCAGGGTGCCGGCCTGAAACGTGACGCCCGGCGCACGCGAGCGGGCCAGTCGCAGCGCCAGAAAGGCCGTCACAAGAAAGATGCCATTAGTCACGGCATTTAGAGGTTCAGCCCAGAATTCGGGGCCCAGTCGTTCACAATAGTTATCGATAGGCGCGAAATAGGATTCAAGCATGCGTTACAACTTATCCCCTAATCAATCGTTCAACCCCTTCCCTTCCAGAATAGCTGGCATGCATTTTTCGATTCTCGCTTCCCGCGTTTTGGATTGTTTGGCGGAAGCAAAATGCAGCAGATAAGCCCGCTGACGTCCCGGTGTCAGCGCATTGAATGCCTTTTTTAGTTTAGGAGTTTTATTCAGTTTAGTTTGGAATTCTTCAGGCATATCAAATTCGGCGGTGTCTTTGTAATCGATTTTCAGGCCAGCTTTTTCCACTGCGATGGCCTCTTTGACACAGGCCTTGATCGCGGACTTCTGTTTCGTTACTTCTTTCACGGAAGTAAAACGGAGCTGACGTGCCGCCTGCGAGTTTTTGGTCTGCTGAATCAGAATGCCTTTGGGATCTTTCATCAAGGCGCCTTTAAAAAAGAGCAGCGCACAGTATTCCTTGAAGACATGGATCAGAACGATGTTGGTGTCATCCAAGGTATAACAGGGATTGCCCCACTTGAATTCCTCGGTCAACCCACAATCCAACACAATGGCCCTCAATGCTTCGATTTCCTCCTGCCATTTTTTGGCGTCAGCAAAATATCGATCGACCTTGGGATTGCTTCCACTCATGGATTGAAACTCCTTTTTATTTATTCTGTGGTCTCGGCAGCCAATAGCTTGGTCAGTTCATCCAACTCCACTGGCTTGACCAGATGCGCGTCGAAACCTGCTTCCATGGAAAGGCGGCGGTCCTCATCCAACCCCATCCCCGTCAGCGCCACCAGCATCAATCGATTTTTCTGCGCCAGCCGAATCCGGCGTGCCGCTTCATAGCCATTAAGGTTGGGCATGCCGATATCCATCAGGATGATATCCGCATTGAATGTCGCCGCTTTGTCCACCGCTTCCAGTCCATCAACGGCAACCTCGGTGATGTGGCCCATCAACTTAAGCAGTGTAGCAAGGCTGGTGGCGGAATCCTGGTTGTCGTCCGCCACCAACACACGACGAGACACGACACCTGCAGTGGAGCGGGAGGATTGCACGCGCGGCTCAACCGGTTGCGGGCCGGGCAGAACGGGAAGGCACACCACAAACTCGCTGCCGCGACCCGGACCTTCACTGCGAGCTTCCACCACGCCCCCATGCATTTCCACCAGGCTTCTGACCAGCGCGAGCCCAACACCTAACCCATCCTGCGAACGCTCCAGCGATTTGTCGCTCTGCACGAACATCTCGAACACCTGGCCCAATTCGGCAGCGTCGATACCAATCCCGCTGTCCCGAACCCGGATGGTTGCCTGTGCGCCGTCCTGCTCAATCGCAAGCTCGATGTGCCCGCCTCTCGGCGTGAACTTACAGGCGTTGTTGAGCAGATTACCGACCACCTGGGTCAGACGAACCGGATCGCCGTGCACATGCACCAGCCCCGGCGGCAAGCGAACCGTCAGTTGATGCCCCAGCTTTTCACACAGCGGGCGATTGGATTCCACTGCGTGATTCACGATCCGCACCAGTTCGGTGTTTTCCTTGCGCAGCTCGATCTTGCCGCGAATGATGCGATTTACGTCCAGCAGATCGTCCACCTGCCGCACCATATGATCCACCTGGCGGTTCAGCATTTCCGCCGCCATGCGCAGAGTGCCGACATCGCCGTCGGTCCACGCCAGAATCTGGCCGGTGTTACGAATGGCCGCCAGCGGATTGCGCAACTCATGCGCCAGCAAGGCAAGAAATTCATTTTTGCGCCGATCCGCATCGCGCAACGCCTGTTCGGCTCGGGTGCGTTCCTGCGTAGCCTGATGACGGGCGATGATCACCGCGGCCGCATGCGTCACTGCGGTAGCGACCTCCATGTCGTGCTCTGTCGCTTCACAGGCCTCCTGGGAATACATGCAGAAGGTACCGACGATTTTGCCGTCGGCGATCTGTACCGGAAAAGACCAGGCGGCGCGAAAGTTGAATTGCTGCGCCAGTGGCCGCAGGGAAATTAATGCAGGATCGCTCCAGATATCAGAATAGAGAACCGGTTGCCCGATGTAAGCCGCTAACCCACAACCCAATGAGTCCGGACCAATGGGAAAATCCCCCAGCGCGAGCCCGTATTCCAACGCCATGCCCGTGACATGCGTGATGGCAGTCCCTTCGGCATTGACCAGGAAAAATGCTGCACGCACATCGCCGCCGGCTCGCTGGATAGCGCTGCGCACCAAAATACCGAGGGACTGCTCCAGTGGCGCACCATCGACCGAGGCCTGGAACGCTTCCTTCTGCCCTCGCAACCAGGCTTCGTTACGGCGCAGCGCCTGCTCAGTCTCGCGCAACTGGGTACAGTCGTAGTAGTAGCACACCACCGCATTTCGGCCGTCCGGCATCGCGATGCGGTGCAGCTCCCACTCATAGGCTTCGACGCCATCGATGTCAGCACGCGGATGAATGTAGTCATGGGAATAATAGGGCTCGCCGGTGTCCAGCGTATTACGAAAAGCCTGGATGACAGATGTCGCCACGTCCTCTGGCCAGAGAATTCGCATAGCGTCAGCCAAATCGCTGCCGACGACTGGCCTCACG
>DATLII010000317.1:0-3796 GCA_035539495.1 Dongiaceae bacterium | reverse complement strand
GCCCGTTGCGCTTTGATTTGCAGTGCCAGTCCGCGCAGAAATAACGGCAAACCGATCAGGCCAAAAACAGCGGTCCCCAAAAACAGCGCGCCGGTCATCATCCATTTGTCCGCTTGCCACTGGGCCTGGCGGCTGCGCTCGTGGTGGGCATCGAGGTTGTTCATGCCACCCATTGTTATTGTGCTGGTGCTCATTATTTTTCCCTCTTACCAGTCGCGCTGGGAGTACATGTACAGTTGAATCAAAAACATCGTCAGCAGATAGCCGTAGCAAACGATCTGAAACGCGATAAGAGCTTTGCGCCGCCGGCGATCCGCTTCGCTGATGCGCTGTTCCTTCATGATGAATCTCCTCTTGTTGTTATGAGGTTTCGACTAAATCACGCCGCCAGTTGTTGATGGACGTGCGCCAGCACGCGGGGCAATTCTTCAACATGACGAATGCGTGTCGAGCGTCGGGCGCCGAATACATCTGGCAAAGGATCAACCCGGGCAGGGCCGACACCGATGTAATAGAGAAACACGCCGGCTTCTTCCGCTTCTTCCACTGCGTGCGCAACATCGGCCCAGGCGTAGTGACCTTCATAGCCCTCGTCCGACATCAGGCCGTCGCCAATGATGATCATCAAGCGACGCTCTGACGGTTGTTCTAGCAGGCGGTTGGTCAGATGCCGCAGCGGCGCACCCAAGCGGGTATAGCCGCCAACGGAAAGGCCGAGATCGCCGGGAATAACAGTCTGACGATCAGCAAAGTCCTTCAGACACATCACATCGACGCGATGCCGCGAATTGCCGCTGAACACGAACAGGCCGTGACGTTCGCGCGCCAATGCCATTGCTTGCGACAGCGCATCAGCGCAAGCCAGTTCCAGTTTAAAAATCTGGCCGCCACGTACACCCAGCGACGAACTTCCATCCAGCAGCAGCGCCGTGGTGACATCCCGCGCCGCCGGCAACAAATCCCGAAATACGCGTGCCTCCGACGCCGAGCCACTCAGCACGTCGACGTAGTGATTGATGTAACGATCCACATCCAAATCGGAACCATCCTCCAATCGGTTTTTCATGGCGCGATGCGTGTGAGCCTCGAACCAGCGCCGCAGATTGGCGGATGCTACCGGCGTTTGTTGTGGCGAGATCGGATGCTTGCGCTCCAGCACGGCGACATGATGCGGAAGAAAACGTTGGGTCCAGGCATTCCATTCCGGATAGGGAATGCCGGCGCGTTGATCGGCGCGAATCGGCACGTCATCGTCTTCGGGCCGACTGGGCGGTGGCAGATTCGGATTTTGCACGCCGCCGTCGCCGCCCACCGGAATGGTCATGCGCCCGCGGGAATAACGGTGTTTGGACGACCAGGGCATGCGGCCGTAGATTTTGCGCATGGATGCCATCAGCGCGGATTCCGCAGCGATGGTCGTCGGCAAGCGACCCAGCAGGGGATAGCTGTTCAGCTCATCGCGGGATTGCGTCAATGTCCACGCCCGCTCCAGCATGGCGGGGCCGTCGAGTTCGCCGTCCAGCATCGTCAAGTCCGGCAGCAGGCGTTGCAGCTCGTTGGCCAGGCCCGGCCAGCGCTCAATCACCCAGCCCAGCGCGACACCGCCTTCCACGATCGACAGCGCGCGGTATTCCCGCGGCGATAAGGCACGTAAAGGTTGCTGCGCCAGGCGGTCCTTCGACGGCGAGCATTGCAGGGCGACACCGCAAGTCAGCGTGCGCAGCGTCCAGTCTGCCGCCGGCAGCGGAAACGGCACCTGAACCCGCGATCGAGTCGGACTGAGGCCAAAGCTGCGGTGTTCGCCGGACATCAGCCGCACGCCTTCCCGGCGCCCCTCGGAAAAGGCCGAGGCCACCAGGGTGCAACTCTGTTCAACATGCAGGGCGTGATTGAAGACAGGCTCAGTCATCAGACGCTTCTCTCCCAAAGCTCAACGCTTTAAATATTCAAAAGGTCCCGATGGAATCCATCAGCCAGTACCAGAAGGCAATGATCAGCACGACGCCACCGAAGGCGACGAAGAGACGGAGGATATCGACCCACATATGCGCACCCCTAACTATGGAACACTGTATGTCATAGACAAAACTATGATATACGGTGTTCCATAGTGGTCAACCAAAATTTACGCGATGTTGAGAACAGCGTTAAACCCCTGCCACTTTGTAGGGAAAACTCTCTGACTTTTCAGTCATCTGTCGTTGGTCGGATAAGCAAGGCTGCGCCCGTCGTCGGCGTCCCTAACGCCGGAGGACATCCGCTATACTCAATCGATTTACTCGATTGGCGGTTTTTGGCGAGCTGGCTTTGGATGAATTTTTTCGTATGGGTGAATCGGCGGTTTGGCAACCCGCTGGAGTGGAGTTCCGCAGCCAAGGCAACCATGCTGATGGTGGCCACCTTTCTGATGCATGCTCATTACACCCTGTGGGCGTACTTTTGCTTGTCGCGCCCGGAATTTGCGGACGCTATTCAGACTGAATTCCTGATTTCCGAGCTGCCAGTGTTTCATGGCATCTTGTTGACGACCTGTGTGCTCTGTCTGGTGATTCCGCTATCAAAGCACCTGCTGGGCGACACCACGCTGTATGAGCATCTGGCAGCGAATTATTACGGCCTGTCGCACTGCTATTTCGCCTGGCTGATCGGAACGCTGTCCTTGCCCACGGGCATCGTGCTGGCAGGGGCGCCGGTGTTGGGATTTATTTTTTTCAATCGCACCGCGGTGGTGGTGGCCTTTGTCGCGGCCAGTTTGACGGTGCTGGCAACATCATTGCTGTCCGCTTGGGGCGAGCTGCCTTACGCGCCGGTGATCCGTCAATTCACCAGTTCTGACGGTTATGTGCAGTTATTCTGGGCGGGCAATTTCATTTTGTATTCCGTGCCGCATCTGCTGTTCCTGTTCGGTCTGGCGTATCTGGTTTTACGGCGCTGGCGCGAGCGGGAAGAACAGGCGCATATCATGAGTCGCATCGATCCGCTGACCGGCTTGCTGAATCGTCGTGCGGTGCTGGCTCATCTGCATCGGGAGCAGGAGCGCAGCGAACACCAAGGTGTGCCGCTGTCGGTGGTGATGGTGGATCTGGATCATTTCAAGCAGATCAATGATACCTCGGGCCATGAAGCGGGGGATTATGTGTTGATCGCGGCGGCGGAAGTGCTGCAAAAACATGTGCGACAGAATGATCGCGTCGGCCGTTACGGTGGCGAGGAATTTCTGATGGTGCTGCCGGGGACGGATACAGACGGCGCTCGCTTGCTGGCGGAACGCTGTCGGCAACAGTTGGAAGCGCTGGAAGTGCTGTTGTTCGATGGCCGGCGTCTGCGAGTGTCTGCCAGCATGGGTTTGTGCTGCAATCAGGCCGATCGCACGCTAACACCCGAGATGCTGCTGCGTCGTGCCGACAGCGCGCTGTACGCCGCAAAAGGCGCCGGGCGCAACCGGGTGATGGTGGCAGAATAACGCAGGCCTGCCGGGAATATTTTGGTTGGCGTCGCGTTCCGGTTTCGTTAAGGTGACGGCGTTCTTTTTCTCCCGTTTTTCAACCAGGCAGTGGCGCCATGTCGCACCCGTTTGATTTCCTCGTTTTCATCGGTCGTTTCCAACCCTTTCATCTGGGTCATCTTGCTGTGGTCCAGGCAGGATTGCTGCAGGCTGCGCATCTGATCGTATTGTGCGGCTCGGCATCGCAGCCGCGCTCTTTGCGCAATCCGTTCACCTGGCAGGAACGGGCGGAGATGATCCGCAATGCAGTGACGCCTGCAGACAGCAAACGGTTATTGATCGTGCCGGTGA
>DATLII010000316.1:0-6594 GCA_035539495.1 Dongiaceae bacterium | reverse complement strand
CACCCGTCGTCGTGCAATCCGTTGTACGGCTATGACAGCGCACATTTCAACGAATACAACGGGTCTGTGAAGGACGGTGGCTTTGCCCGCTACTTCGAAAAATACATCGCCGGCAAGAGCGAATCCGAATACCAGATGGCGGTAGGCGGGCTGGAAAAAATCCGCGCGCTGTCACTTCCGGTGTATTGAGCCACTTCCAGTCTATTGAGCCGCGCCAGTCTGGCGAATGCACGTGCACGTAATGAGAGTAGCGAAATGAATCAGGTAGCAACCCAGTACAGCTTGGCGGAACTGATGATCGTGGCGGGCGCGGAAGCGTTTCGCAACGATGGCGAAGTGCTGGCCACAGGCATTGGCGTTTTGCCGCGTTTGGCCGCCAGCCTGGCGATGAAAACCTTTAACCCGGATCTGATGATGACGGATTCGGAAGCGTTTCTGCTGTCGGAGCCGAATCCGATCAGCGGCCGCAAGTCCCACGCAGGACAGGCGCAGGAATGCTGGATGGGTTTTTCGCGCATTTTCGACAACGTGTGGAGCGGCCGTCGTCATGCGATGGTGGGGCCTTCGCAGATCGATCGTTACGGTCAAACCAATATTTCCGCGCTGGGTGGCAACTATCGTCAGCCCAAATCGCAGATGCTGGGTGCCCGTGGTTTTCCCGGCAATTCCATCAGCCATGCGAATTCGTTTTTCGTTCCCACACACAGCAAGCGCGTATTCGTGGAAGGCGAGTGCGACGTGGTGTGCTCCATCGGTTACAACCCGGCGCGCTTGCCCAAAGGTTATGCGCTGGATGATGTCGACATTCGTCTGGTGATCACCGACCTGGGTGTGCTGGACTGGAATGGCCCGCGTCACATGCTGCAACTGCTGAGTGTGCATCCCGGTATTTCGGTGGAGCAGGTATTGGAACAAACCGGTTTCGAAATTCATGTGCCGGCCAATGTGCCCGTCACCGCCGCGCCGACCGAGCAGCAGCTGGCGATCATTCAGCAGCTGGATCCGCAAAACTGGCGCGCCAAGCAGTTGAAAGACAATCCACCGGGCAACAGAGGGTAAGCGTCATGTCTCAGAAGCCGAACGTGCCCGTGCTGGAAGGTTGGTTCACAGAGCAGGATGGTAAAGCCTTTCTGCTGGGCTCCCGCTGCGCCGGTTGTGGCACTTATTATTTTCCGCGCCAATCCAGTTATTGCCGCAATCCCGCCTGCGACAGCGAGCAATTTGAAGAAGTGCCGCTGAGCCGCACTGGCAAAGTCTGGTCCTTCACCAATGCCTGTTATGAACCACCGGAGCCGTTTATTGCCGCGCAACCGTTTGTTCCCTACACCATCGCCGCTGTGGAATTGGAGCACGAAAAAATGATCGTGCTGGGGCAAGTGGTGGAAGGCGTGAACGTGTCGGATCTGAAAGCGGGAATGACGATGGAGCTGGTGATTGCCCCGTTAAACGAGGATGACACGTCGGTGAAAACCGTTTGGAAGTGGCAGCCGGTTGGGGGAGCAAACTGATGTCTTTCGAAAAGAGTCAGTCGGGCGAAATTGCAATTCTCGGCGTGGGCATGCACCCCTGGGGTAAGTGGGGCAAAAATTTCGTGCAGTACGGTGTGGCTGCTGCGCGTGCCGCGCTGAAAGATGCCGGCGTACGCTGGCAGGATGTGGGCTTTGTATCCGGCGCGGCCACTATGCGTTGCGGTTATCCCGGTTATGTGGCCGGCGCCACCTTCGCACAAGCATTGGGCTGGCAGGGCGCGGAAGTGAACACCAGCTATGCCGCCTGTGCATCCGGCTCCCAGGCCCTGGCCGCTGCGCGCAGCAAGATTCTGTCTGGTGCCTGCGATGTGGCGCTGGTTGTCGGTGCTGATACCACACCCAAAGGTTTTCTGGCACCGCAAAAAGGTGAGCGTCCGGATGATCCCGATTGGGTGCGTTTCCGCATCGGCATCACCAACCCTACCTACTTCGCACTGTACGCGCGTCGCCGTATGGAACTGTACGGCGACACTCAAGCGGATTTCGCGCTGGTGAAAGTGAAGAACGCCAAGCACGGCTTCACCAATCCCAATGCCCGTTATCGCAAACTGTTTTCTGCGGAAGACGTGGCTGCGTCCAACATGGTGGCCGATCCGCTTCGACTGATGGACATCTGCGCCACGTCTGATGGCGGTGCCGCGCTGATCGTATGCAGCCTGGATTATGCGAAAAAAATCGGTCGCGGTGATGCGGTAAAGATCGCCGCCATTTCCACCGTCACACCCACGTTTGCTTCCGCTGTGATCGAGATGCCGGATATCGCTACCGATTCCGCCGCTGCTGTGCAAGCGCACAGCTTCCGCGCCGCACTGCCAAAAAAAGCCTACGAAGAAGCCGGCATCAGCCCGCGCGATGTAAGCGTGGCAGAAGTGTACGACCTGTCCACCGCGCTGGAACTGGATTGGATGGAAGATTTGCAACTGTGCGAACGCGGTGAAGCTGCACGTCTGGTGCGCAATGGTGATACCTCGTTGGGCGGCCGCATTCCGGTGAATCCATCGGGCGGTTTGGCCTGCTTCGGTGAAGCAGTGCCGGCACAGGCGTTGGCGCAGGTGTGTGAACTGACCTGGCAGTTACGCGGTCAGGCCGGCGAGCGCCAGGTAGCGAACGCCAAAGTGGGTATCACCGCCAACCAGGGTCTGTTTGGACATGGTTCTTCCGTGATTCTGAAGCGGTGATTCGGAAGCACTGAAGTAGCCACTTCGTAAAAACGCAGACGCGCAGACCCACAACAACAAGAAGCGAGCAGAGCATGAGTTCCGCACCGTTGAAAACCCGATTGACCGAGCTGCTGGGCTGCGAATATCCGATCATCCAGACCGCGATGGGCTGGGTGGCGGACGCCAATCTGGTCGCGGCTACCTGCAACGCCGGTGGCTTCGGTTTTCTGGCGGGCGCGGTGATGACACCGGCGGAAGTAGAAGCCGGCATTTTGCGTATCAAGGAAAAGACCAACAAACCGTTCGGCGTGAACTTTCATATGTACACGCCGGGCGCGGGCGAGATCATCGATATCTGCATTCGTCACAAAGTGCGCGCGGTGAGTTACAGCCGCTCGCCCGCGAAAGAGATGATCAAGAAATTGAAGGACGCGGGCATTGTGTGCATTCCCACCGTGGGCGCGCTGAAGCACGCGCAGAAAGCGGTAGAAATGGGTGCCGATGCAGTGGTGGTGCAAGGTGGCGAAGGCGGCGGTCATACCGGTGCAGTCGCCAGCACGATTCTGCTGCCGCAAGTGGTGGCTGCACTGAAAGTACCGGTGGTTGCTGCAGGTGGTTTCAAAGACGGTAAAGGCCTTGTGGCTGCGCTGGCGTTCGGTGCAGAAGGCATCGCGATGGGTACTCGTTTTTTGCTGACCCAGGAATCGCCGGTGCCCGCTGCCACCAAACAGCAATATATCAAATCTGGCGTGGAGCAGATCATCGTCAGTACCAAGCTGGACGGCATGCCCCAACGCATGATCAACAACGTTTTCCTGCAAAAAATTGAACGCACGTCGCCACTGGGCATGCTGATGTTCGCGGTAAAAAATGGCTTGGCATTTACCAAGCTGACCGGTGGTTCTCTGCTGTCGATGCTGGTTAACGGCTGGAAGATGAAGCAGTCCAACGGCATGACGCTGGCGCAAACATTAATGGCCGCCAACGCACCGATGATGATCCAGGAAGCGATGGTGAAAGGGCATCCGGACCAGGGCATTCTGCCCAGCGGCCAGATTGCCGGCGCGATTACTGATTTGCCGACCTGCGCTGATCTGATCGATGCGATTGCGTCCGAAGCACGCGCCATCCTGATGCAGCTTACTGATCGTTTTGCCGCTCCTGCGGCCGGAAATACACACAAGAAGAATTCCCTGGTAGGCATTCCCTGATCGGGATTTGCATTACCGGTTGTCAAATTGCTTTGGAAAATCGGGAGTAACCTGAATGGCCTTTGAAACCACCATCAGTAACGGCATCGCCGAGCTGGTGTTCTGCAAACCGCCCGTGAACGCCTTCAACAGCCGTGAGTGGGCCGCGATTTCTTCCAAGTTGGACGAATTGGGCGCCGACGACAATGTGCATGTCATCGTGATCCGCGCCGAAGGCAAAGGATTCTGTGCCGGCGTCGATATCAAGGAACTCGCCGCTGACAGCTCCAAGATCGTTTCAGTGAACAAAGGCAATTACGACACCTTCAAGTCCATTCACCTGAATCCCAAACCAGTCATCGTGGCCCTGCACGGCTTTGTGCTGGGCGGCGGCATCGGCATTTCCGGCGCGGCGGACATCATCATCGCATCCGAGTGCGCGCGCTTCGGCGTGCCGGAAGTGGATCGCGGCGCCATGGGTGGCGGCGCGCATCTGCAGCGCATGTTCCCGGTGCAGAAAGTCCGCTTTATGTATTACACCGGTGAATTTATCGATGCGCAGGAAGCCTATCGCCTGGGTGCGGTGGAGCGCGTGGTGCCGAAAGAAAAATTGCGCGAAACCGCGCTGGAAATCGCCGCCAAGATCGCCGCCAAAAGCAGCCCGATGATAAAACTGGCGAAGGAAGCGCTCAACGGCATTGAAGACGGCAACCTGGAAGACAAATACCGCTGGGAGCAGGGTTTCACCTTGCAAGCCTACAGCGAAAAAGATTCCCAGGAAGCCCGCGATGCATTCGTGGAAAAGCGCGACGCGCAGTTTTCCGGTTCTTCCACTTCCGGCTCCGGCACAAGGTAAGTTGTCCATGGATCTGAATTACACCGCAGAACAGATCGCATTCCGTAGGGAAGTGCGCAGCTGGCTGGAGCAGCATGTACCGGCCAAACCGCTGCAGTCGTTCGACACTGCCGAAGGTTTCGAGCAGCACCGCCAGTGGGAGAAAACCCTGGCCAAAGGCAATTGGGGCATGGTGACCTGGCCGAAGGAATACGGCGGCCGTGGTTGCAACCTGATCGAGTGGCTGATTTTCGAGGAAGAATACTATCTGGCGAAAGCACCGCTGCGGGTGAACCAGAACGGTATCTTCCTGCTGGGCCCGACATTGATGGAATACGGCACGCCGGAACAGAAATCGCGTTTCATCACCAAAATGGCCAGCGGCGAGGAAATGTGGGCGCAAGGCTGGTCGGAGCCGGGCGCCGGCAGTGACATGGCGGCGATCCGTTCCAAAGCAATTCGCGAAGGCGATGAGTACGTCATCAACGGCCAGAAAGTCTGGTCGACCCGCGCGGTGTTTGCCGATTGGGTGTTCTGCATTTTCCGCACTGATCCCGCGTCGGATAAACACCACGGCTTATCCTTCATTTTCGTGCCGTTGAATGCGCCCGGCGTTACCGTGCGGCCGATTCCGCAACTAAACGGATTGCCAGGATTCGCCGAAATCTTTTTCGATAACGTGCGGGTGCCGGTGGCAAATCGTTTGGGTGACGAAGGACAGGGCTGGAATATCGCCATGTCCACCGCCGGTTTTGAACGTGGCTTGATGCTGCGTTCGCCGGCCCGTTTTCAGGAGACCGCGAAGCGCCTGGTGGCACTGTACCGCGAACATCGCAACGACATCGTCGACCTGAGCCTGGAAGATGCAGTGGTGAAATCCTTCATGGACGCGGAAGCCTATGCGCTGGCTACCTACCAGACCGCATCCCGGTTGATGAACGGTGGCAAGATCGGCGCCGAATCGTCGGTGAACAAGATTTTTTGGTCGGAGCTGGATCAGCACATGCACGAAACCGCCATCAGCATTCTGGCGGCGCGGGCGGAACTGTTGCCGCACGCACCCGCGGCTGGCGGCGTGGGCACCTGGCTGGATGGTTTCCTGTTTGCGCAATCGGGCCCGATTTACGCGGGCACCAACGAAATTCAACGCAACATTATTGCCGAGCGTCTGCTGGGCATGCCGCGCAAGTAGGAGCTGCATCATGGATTTTACGTTTAGCGAAGACCAGCTGCTGTTCTGCAAAAGTGTGCAGGATTTTCTGCAGCAGGAAATTACTCCGAAGAAAGTGCGCGATTCCTGGGAACTGGACGGCGGTCGCAATCCTGCACTGTGGCAGCAACTGGTGGACTTGGGTGTCACTGCCATGCTGGTGCCTGAAGCCCAGGGCGGTTTGGGCATGAACGAACTGGATTTTGTGTTGCTGGCGCAAGCCTGCGGACAAGTGGCGCTGCCGGAACCATTGGTAGAAACCGTGCTGGTGGCCACACCATTGCTGGCTGCATTGGCACAGCGTGATGCCCGTTGTGCATCGTTGCTGGAAAAAATCGCCACTGGTGAGCGCCGTGTTGCCATCGGCCATGCAGTCAACAACCTTGTGTGCGATGCGCATATCGCGGATTTCCTGTTGCTGCCGTCGGGCAACCAGATTCACTTGGTGGCACGCGACGACGTGAAACTGACAGCGCAGGAAAGTGTGGACCCGTCCCGTCGCTTGTTCGCAGTGGAGTGGCGTCCTACTGATGAAACCTGCTTGGCAGCCGGCCCGGAAGGCGTGGCGCTGCTGGCAGCCACCCTGAACCGCGGCGCATTGGGTACGGCGGCGCAATTGGTGGGCCTGGCCGAGGCTATGGTGCAGATGACGGTGAAATACACCAGCGAT
>DATLII010000315.1:0-9985 GCA_035539495.1 Dongiaceae bacterium | reverse complement strand
ATGGTGGACAGGTATTTGTACTGCTCCGAATTCAGCTCGGTGTGATCCAGCAGCTCCGACGCACCGATGATGCCGTTCATGGGCGTGCGCAGTTCGTGGCTGACTGTGGAAAGGAATTCATCCTTGAAGCGATTGCTGGCTTCCAGCTTCTGGTTGGATTCCTCCAGCCGACGCTTGGCATCCTGTTCCACTTGAATACGTTCGGATTGCAGCAGATTGATGCGATCGCCCAACGCCAGCGACAGCAGCACGGTTTCCAGCAGGCCGCCGATATGCACGCTGAAGGCGGTGAAGGCGTTGAATGGCAGCACACCGGACAGCGTCAGCACCCACACCACCGACCCAATGATCACTGCCACCCAGGCCGTCAGGAAGAAGCGCGCGGTGCGCAATCCCTGTTGCAGCCCACGGATGCTGGCGGAGACGCCGGCGATGGAAAAGGTCACGGTCAGTAGGTTCACCGAATCCGGTAGCAGGATGCGCCCGCTAACCAGGGTCAGTCCCGCGTCCAGCAGGCACAGCACGATCAGGAAGCTGAATACCCGGTGATGCAGCGGCATGGTTTCCGCTGTGCGCAGGAAACGCTGGCAGAACAGGGCTCCGAACAGAATCGGTACCAGCGTCAGCAGGAAATGGATGCGGTAGCTGGACAGCACTTCGCTGCGGTACAGCAGCACCTCGCGCAACAGGCCGTCATGGGAGGAGGTCCACAGAAACAGCGCCATGATGTACAGCACGTAGTACAGATAGCTGCGGTCCTGGGTGGAGAAGTACACGAACAGGTTGAACAGGCCCATCACCACGAAGGCGCCATAGAACAGCGCCACCACCGCCATGTTGATGCGTTCGTTCAGCAGTTGTTTTTCCGGCGCCCGCAGCATCATGGGCACAAACATTGGTGAATCGGTGCTGATGCGGAAATACAGCGTGTGGATGCCGTGATTGCCTTTGATCAGGAAACAGAAGCGCAGGCAGTTGTTGTAATCGCTGGAGCGGTTCTCATAGCCGGATTTCAGGCTGCGTAGCAGTCGGTCGCCTTGCATCTCGTACAGCGTGATGGATTTCAGATGCGGGTAACCGATCTCGATCAGGCGCGGGCTGCTGGATTTGGCCGGCACTACCTGTAGACGGAACCAGTAGGTGGAGCGGGTGCGGCCGAAGTAGGGGGTATCAACAAAGACCGGTTCGAAGCGGCTCTGGTAGTCATCGGTCAGAATGTCGTCCAGCATCAACACGCCCTGGGGATCTTCCAGGAACATGAGATGCTTGCCCAGCGTGGCCTCGTCGATATGATTTAAATCGAGCGGCTCCAGATTGGCACTGGCGCGAGCCATGCCAGACGCAAGTAATAGCAACAGCAGCAGGGGCAGCGTCGCCCACAGCTTCATCCCTGGCAACCAGGTTCGACTCCAGAACGTTCCCAATGGCAGCATGCTTCCAACAGCCCACGATCAATCCAAAACAAGTCTAGTCAGTAATTTGACTGGCGGTCATTCGATCAGGTGTATTTTTGTAAATAGATCAATCAAGTGAGCGCGTTTGGGTAGGGCAGCACATTTTGTGTTCAATTTTGGCGCGAACCGAAGTGGTACGAACGTGAATTTTTCACAAGGCATATTTTTGGAATTGTTTTTATTCTTAGGATGTGATCTGAATTGCGTCACATTTTTTCTTATAACAATTTCACAAATACAGACAGCCATTCCAGTCTGGAGGCATACCGATGCATCTGATCCAGGATTCCCGCTATTTGGGCGGCGTGAACGAACTCACCATCATTACCAATATCCGCCAGGGCAGGATACCCGGCAGCACGCTGACCTATAAGCAGCAGCTGCAAGCAGTGTTGGACTCGATCCAGAACCGGGAGCTGCGGGGCATCCCCACGCCGATCCGGCTGATCCCCACCATTCACTTCGCCCGCTGGATCATCTGGAATGATGGCGACCGCGACATCCTGATCTTCACCTCCAACTACGACGGCAGCATGTGGCAATACCTGCGCGACTTCTCGGCCCTGATTGCCAGCGATATGGATAAAGTCTGGGGCAACTGTGAAAACTACCCGCCGGGTGGCTGTCAGGACTTTGAAGCCTTCTGGCGTTACGTGGAAGACCACCAGGTGCAAACCAGCGCCTTCTTCGCCGCCATCCCCGAGGAGACGTTAATGCGTCGACTCAGTCTGCGCACCTTCAAGACGGCGTTTGACGAATTCATGGCAACCAAGTTTGTGGGAGCGGAGCAGAACCCCGAGCAGTTTTATCGGGACTTCTGCCAATTCGTATTGGACAACCAGACCGGGCTGGACCAGCCCACCCACGCCTGATGTTGCCGGAGAATGCCATCGTGACGCCTTACCCCAATCTGATTCAACTGAATGACATCCAGGCCCACCTGATTCGCGGCGCGAAACCTGCCGCCGCCCGCTACTACTTCCTGCGGGTGGACCAGGCCGAGGATTTCGTTCGCTTCCTGCGCTTGCCGTTGCTGCAGGGCTGTTTCCTCACTGAGCACGACATCCAACAATTGCGTGATGGGCGGCGACCCGCACCGCCGTCCCCATTGTTCGTCAATCTTGCCTTCACCTGGACTGGGCTGAAGGCTTTGGGTCTGCCGGACGCGATTCTCGACCAGTTCCCACAGGCTTATATCGACGGCATGGCGGCTCGCGCGCTGTTCCTTGGGGATTATGGCGACGACGCGCCGCAGTGCTGGGAAGGTTTTTATGGCAGCCGCGATCTACATGTCATGGTGGGTTTGAACTATCTGCCCTGGCTGAATGGCGCCTTGGAGCGGCCCGACGCCTGGACCCCGGAGGAAATCGCGGGCCACGACAACCTGCTGCAGGGTTTCTGGCAGCAGTTGTGCGCCGATCCCGATGGCGGCAACAATGGTCAGCCGGCGGGTGCGCATCTGCTGATGAGTGAAGCCGCCCATGTTATTCGTGAACAAGGCCAGATCCGCGAGCATTTCGGATTTGCCGACGGCATCAGTCAACCCTATGTCAGTGACGGCCAAAGCCATCGGGGTGGCGGTGGCAGGAAGATGACCAATAGCAGCCCGTGGGAACCGCTGGCGGCCGGTGAATTCCTGCTGGGTTATAGCGACGAGTTGGCGGTGCGCAATCATCAGGTGCCTGCAGGCAAGAACACCGTGCTGTTGCCACAATCGCCCGATCCCAAGGTGGCGGCGTTCCAGCGCCTGACCCATAACGGTTCCTTTCTGGTGTATCGCAAGCTGCAACAGCGGGTAAAGGAGTTCCGCGAGCTGAGCACGCAGTACGGTGAGGATTTCTGTGCCCGCCTGATGGGGCGTGAGCAGGGCGGTGTACCGCTGACGGTAAAACCCAAACCGCCGCTGGATAATGATTTTGACTTTGGTGACGACCGTACTGGCGCGCGTTGTCCCTTTGCGTCTCACATGCGGCGGGCCAATCCGCGTTTGACAATAAGTGAAGGCGAAAGCGAAGGCACATTGCGGGTGGACCAGCATCGCCTGATTCGTCGTGCCATGCCGTATGGCCCTTACATTCCCTCGGGTTCCGATCTTACCGCTGCGCCGGAGGCAGATCGTGGACTGCACTTCCTCTGCTACAACGCTCGCATCGATTCTCAATTCGAATTTGTGCAGAAAAACTGGATCAACAGTTGCGACTTCATGGGTTTTTCATCCAACGTGATCGATCCCATTGTCGGCAATCGCACGCGCGACAAATTGGGGCTGTTCTCGTTCAACGCCGAGACGCTGCCGGTCTATGGCTTGCAGCAATACGTGCATGTGCGGGGCGGCGAGTATTTCTTCACGCCAGGACGTAAAGGTCTGCAGCTGCTGTTGCAATTGGTGCAGCAAGTGGACCCCGTGCGCGTGCCCAAGCAACGCATCGAAAGTTGGGATCCGGTGCAATCTGATCCGCTGGACGTGGCGAAATACGTCGATGCTGCGCGTCTCGTTGCAGGCAACCGCTTCGTCAAACTCTGGGTGCAAGGCAGTTCCGGTGCGCAAGTGCCGTACTACTATTTCGCCTATCCGGACGACATGAATGCCATCCTGTCCCAGCCCAATGTCTTCACCAACGATCTGTACAAGAAGCGGATTCGCACACTGACCGGTGGCGACATGCTGCTGTCCCAGAACGAAACGCCGAAGCGCGAGCAGCAGAAAAAACTCACCTGGAGTTTGCTGGACCCTGCCGATTTCGAACCGCGCATGCAATCAGTACTGGGCGGCACGCTGGAGCAAATCCGGACCAAATTCGCCAGCACCGGCAAGCTGGAACTGGTGGAGCACCTGGCGCGGCGCCTGCCACTGGCGGTGATCAAAAATCTGTACGGTATCGCGCCGCCGCACCCGGGGCCGGACGGCATTCTGTCGAAACTGCAGATCGCGCATTTCTTCGATCGCACCGATTACGACGATCTGCCGCAAATCTGGCAGGACAACTGCGGTCAGTACGGCTTCAAAACAAGCCCGGACGACACACTGTTGTTCTGGGTGCGCATGCTATTCCTGCAAGTGTTCGGCAACCTGATCAACCTGGATTACATCACTCGTCTGTCACAGGCGGCGGCGGCGGAATTTTTGCCGCAACTGGATCGCCAGATCGAAGACGCTGTGGCGCGTCCCATCGATCCTGCCAGCATCATGTCCGGTCTGATTCGTATATATCGCGATGAATACGGCATCAGCGATACCGATCAGTTGGTGAAAGCGGTGCGGCAGAGTCTGCTGGAATTGGCGGTGGGCAGCACGGATACGACCGGCAAAGGCATCGCTGGCGTGATTTCCAAGTTGCTGTCGTTTGGATCCAACCTGATGGAGGCCATGTCTCATCTATTAGCGGATCAGCCGGACGGATTGAAATTATTGCAGGCCTGGGTGGCTCAACCCGCACTGCGGCCGCAGCTGACCCCGCAAATGAACGGCATGCTGGAACAGGTGGTGGTGAAGTGTCTGTACATGAATCCGGTTGCGCCATTGCTGCCGCGTCTGTGCCTGAACGGCGCCACGTATGTGAGTTCCGCCGGTGAGACGCTGAACATCGAGCCCGGTGCGATGGTGTGCCTGGTGCCTCAGGTGACGCTGTTGATGGAACTGCAACAGAAGCTGCCCTGGAGCAACGGCAAGTATCTGTTCATGTCCGATACGCCGCATGCGTGCATGGGGCGCCGGATTGCGATACTGGAGATCCGCGAGGCACTGAAACTATTGCTGACATTGCCGAACGTGCGTCCGGCGGCAGGTCCAGATGGCATTCTGCAGGAAAAATACCGTCTGCCTGCCAGTATGTGGCTGCGTTGCGATGTGCCTTGAGTTGCTTGCCTAAGACACCCGAATCCGCACGGCGTTGAGCTGTGCGGAGAAGGGCTTGGCGGGCAGGAAGCTGCAGTGGTACTCGGCCAGGTCGAAATAACCGAGCTGCGTTTTCGTATCGGATTCCCGTTCGTTGAACAATGTGGCTTCACGAGCGGTATGGAAGCCCAGCAGGTGCATGCTTTTCTGTTGGGCGATATCCAGCGCTTGATCGAATAGAGAATCCACCTGACGTTTGCCAATGCCGCCACCCGGACGACCACCCATATGGCGGGCATAAACGCGTGCCAGCGTCAGTGCCGCCCAGCCGTGGTGACCCACTTCGCCGGTTTCCTGAGTCAGGTTATAGGCCTTCTGCGCAAACTGGCGCGCTTGATCCGGATCATTCTGCGCCAAATGCAAATTCGCCAACGCTTTGAATAAGTAGAACCAGGTGTAGCGGCCACCTTTGCGATAGCAACTCGGTTGCGCGGCGGTTTCCAGCACCTTGCTCGCCAATTGCAATTCACCGCAGCCGATCAGCGCTTCGCCCAGCTTGGCGGACACCGCCGGAATCATCGTGGGCACGGCGTACTCTTCGCACAACATCAGCGCCGTATCCAGACAGGTGCGGGCTTCCGCAAATCGTTCCACCGCGTTCAGGTAATAGCCCCAAGTGTCATAAATCATGGCTTGGGAATAGGGATGGTGGGCCTGATCCGCGACATGTACGCCGCGCAGCAGCTCCTGTTCCGCCCGTTCCAATTTGCCCAATTCCACCAGGCTGTTGCCGAGGAAGGTGCGGGCAAACACACTGGGGAAACCGGACCAGCCGAAACGGCGGGTTTCCAGTTCGCCGGACAGCGCCGCCAGGATTTTTTCCTCGATCGCCACGGTGTCTTCGTAGTTGCCCTGAGCGTGGTAGACCATCGCGAGGTTGTACTGGCTGGCGATCATCAGGGGCGTGTAATGCAGGTCCTGCGCAATTTCAACCGCAGCGCGGGCCGCCACCTGCGCTTCTTGATGCTTGCCCACCATCCAGAGTGCGTTGGTCAGCTGTGACAGAATGGAGCAGGTGCGTTTAGGTTCTCCCACCGCCGCGCAGAGTTTTTCCGCCTCGCGCAGATCCCGCACCAGACGGTCCTGCTCGCCCAGCGGCACCAGCGCGTTCATGCCCACGGCGAGGAAGTCGATACGTTGTCCCAGTGTGTCCTGATTCAGCGGCAGATGGCGCAGCGCATCCAGACCGCGATCCAGCAACAATACGGCCTGGTGATGCGAGGAACGACCAATGGCGTGGTAACAGGCCTTCAGGTAGTACTCCACCGCCTTGTACCAGTACTGGCCCAGATAGGCATGCTCGGCCAGGCGATAGATATGTTCTTCCAACCGCTCCTTATAGAGCGACTCGATTGCATTCACCAGGCTGGCGTGGGTCAGACGTTTGCGTTCACGGGGAATCGCGTCGTAGGTCACTTGGTGAATCAGCGCGTGCTTGAACTGGTATTCCTCGTTCATCGGATCGCCGCTTTCTGTCACCAGGCCGGCCTGGATCAATTCAGCAATCGCGTGACGGGCATATTCCCGCGGAATATCGGTGATGTAATCCAGCAGACTGGCGGAGAAACGCTGCCCGATCACGGACGCGGCCTGCAGAATACTTTTCGCCATCTTCGAGCGACGGTCGATGCGAGTGGAGATCACCGAGTGTATGGTCACCGGCAGCGAATCCGGCAGCGTATCCAGCGATGACTGGAAAGCACCTTGTTCGCCCCAGATCAGGTGGCTGTCCTGCAGGTGGTGAATCATTTCCTCCATGTACAGAGGAATGCCTTCGCAGCGGCGAGCAATCTCGCCCCGCACCAGTTGCATACTGGCATGCGGCCCCAGGATCGAGCGCAGGTATTCCAGCGCTTCCAGATCTGAGAAGGGTTTCAATTCCAACAAGCTCACACTGTCGTTCAGCCAGGTGGCCTGATATTCCGGGCGGAAAGTAGTGATCAGCAGAATCGAATGAGATTGCACGAATTCCACGAACCGCTCCAGCAGCATCTGGCTTTCCACGTCGATCCAGTGCAGGTCCTCCAGCACCAGGATCAGCGGTTTGTGCTGAGCCAGGAAACCGAGCAGGGCGCGTATAGCCTTTTGCGCTCCCAGCCGTTTCTGCACCGGCTCCAGCGAATTCCAGGTCTGGTTCTGAATCGGCAAGTCCAGCAGGAAGTGAAATGCTGACAAATGCTCCACCAGCTCGTCGCCCATGCGCGCCACACGGTCTCGCAGTTTTTGCGCGATGTCCAACTGCTTGTCCGTCTCCTGCACACTGAGCCAGTAGCGCAGGATATTGGTGAAAGGCAGGTAGGCGGTATTACGATTGTGGGAATCGCAGGCGGATTCGATCAGTTGAAAATATTCGCGGTCGATACCCTGGCAGAACTGGTTCACCAGCCGTGATTTGCCCACGCCAGGTTCGGCGCACACGGCCACGCAGCGACCATGATGCTGGCTGGCTTCAGTGAGCGCGGTTTCCAGCACCTGCAGCTCATTGTGGCGCGCGATGAAGGGAACATCCTCCACCCGCTGAATCTGTTCGTTCTGTTGCGAGACGCGGCTCTGTAGTTGGAATACATGCACCGGCTGCTCCAGGCCTTTCACCTGGGTCGGGCCGGTGTCCAGCGCCTTGATATGTTTCTGCGCCAGACGATAGGTTTCCCGCGACACGATGCAGGTGTTGGGGGACGCCAGTACTTCCATCCGGTGGGCCAGGTAAACGGTAGGCCCCAGCGCTTCGTAGTCCACCGAAAAATCGTTGTAGAAAGGCTTCATCAGCACTTCGCCGGAATGAATGCCCACGCGCACACCGATGTGGGTGGTGTCGAATTCCAACTTCACCGCCTTCAGCATGTCCAGCGCGGCGTAGCAGGCCCGCACTGCATGGTCTTCATAGGCAATGGGCGCGCCGAAGATCACCATCATGCCATCGCCGTCCACGCGGTTGATCATGCCGCCGTAGCGATGGGCGCTTTGCTTCAAGGCGTTGAGGGTGGGTTCCAGGTATTCGGCGCTGTCTTCGGGACGCAGTTTATGAATCAGGTGAACCGAGTTGGTGATGTCGACGAACAGGACGGAGACTTTTTTCAGTTCCGGCTCCAGGTCGCGGGGATGAGGCACACGGGGTTCCACCCGGAATTGCTCCGGTTGTTCCTTGATTTCTTTCAGGCCACCGCCGCATTTGTAGCAGAAAGCGTGAAAGTTGGGATTCTCGGCCCCACATGCCTGGCAATACATGAACTGCTCTCGATGAGGTTTCCGGGTCGGCGCCGGCGCGAATACCGGACGGAATGGGCCATGCTCAGGGGGATGGCCGCACGTATCGAGAGTATAACGGTGGGATGCTCAGGATTCCAATGTTTGCGGTGCGGGAATAGGGCTCAGTGTGGCCTGGTGAAATTGCACTTGGAAACCGTGAAAAAAGGACGGGATCGGGGCGGTAATAGCGGCTGGATTGCAGGATGTAATAACCAGAATGGAACGCCCGTTGGAGGCGACCATCACCTTGGAAACACCCTCGTATTCTGTCCACTGCTGCGCATCATGCACCGCCAGATCGATATTCATCTTGCTTGCCAACATTTGTCAGTTCCAGGGCTTTGGACGCGATGCTGTCGAATTCCGGTGATCAGCGTCGAGTTAATACAGTCAGTGCCGTAAACAGTCACTGTCCTTTAATGCGTTAGAAAGTGCGGGCAAGGGGCTCGCAACCCTTACCCGCACTTGGGACCTGCTTGGCTGGGCAATCCTTGCCCAACAGATCCCGGTGCTCGCATAGTAGTGAGGCACCTGGAACTTGCATCCCAGGTCAGACAGTCGGGTATCCAGTGCTCGCAGAGATCCCCAACTACCTGAATCCAATGGTAGAGGCTTCAGCGGGGCTTGGTTACCCACTTAGTGCCATCAGAAATGTGAAAAATTGCCAAAATATCGGAGTTGACCTGGCGAGGTGCAGTGGGGTGGCTGACTTGCAGAGATGGGGCTGTCAGCTTTTACGGACGGCTTCGAGTTGGGCTTGCAGGCGGGCGTGATCTTCCCGTAGCAGCTGGTTTTCCAACGCGATGGCAGCGTATGAAGCGAGTGCCTGCACGATGGGTTCCTGGCGTTCTTCGAAAGCGGTGATTTGATCTTCGGGATCGCGCGCGTTTACCAATTGCAGCACGCCGAGAACATTACCGGACTGGTTGATCAGTGGCACGGACAGGAACGAGCGGGAGCGGTAACGGTAAGTGTTGTCGAACGCCTTCATGCCAGAAAAATCGAAGCGGATGTCGTGATAGGCATTGCGGATATTGACGGTTTCCCGGCTCAGGGCGGTGTAGGTGGCGACATTGGCGAGATTGGCTTCACCATTTTTTTCCAATTGCAGCGGTGCCATGTCGACGGGCTGACCGTGACGTCCGCCGAGATTCAGTTTCAGCACCTGATTTTTCAGTAGCACGAACTCAAGCCGTGGTGCGCCATTCTGCGGAGCCAGATAAAGTGACCCGCCTTCTGCCCGGGTAATTGCCAGGGCTTCATCCAGAATGCGCTCGAACAAATCCGCGGTATTTTGCGTCCGTGACAGACGAATCAGCAGATCGCGTTGGAATTCCAGCATCAGGCTGTTTTCCAAGATGATGGACGCCAGCGATGCCAGTGCCTGCAC
>DATLII010000314.1:0-15588 GCA_035539495.1 Dongiaceae bacterium | reverse complement strand
GCTTGGGTGTGAGCGGTGTCGGTGCTGCGTCGTTACCCACGAGTTCGATGCGCAAATCGGCCGGAATTTCCCGGTTGCGGTCGAGGAAGGTTTGTCGCACGATCAGGCAGCCGGTGTTTGGCAGCATCGGCAGCCAGTTTTTAGCGTGCGGTTTGCAGCTGACATGCACAATGAAACTGCCGTCGGCTTCCACTTCAATCGCGGAGCTTTCCAGATAGCCGGACGGAGGCAGACCGCCACCCTGACCGTAGTGGCCGATTTGGGTGCCGAAGCCCAGATATTCCACTGTATTGCGCTGACCGCGAATGATGTAATCGTGTTCGCCACTGATGCAGGCTGTCTGATAAAAGTTGTCGGGGTTGTCGGCGCCCATCTTCACCGTTTCATGCACAACGCGATGCAGAACCGGTGCGCGTGGATCGGCATGTTCCAGAAATGCCATCAAACCAGCGCGGGTAAGACGGGTGAGGTAACGGTAGCCTTCCGCCTGATTGAAGGCATCGCGCGGCGCACCGGGGAAATTCAGCGCGGCTCCAGCTGCTTTTAATGTGTCACAGAATTCGTCCCAGGCTTTGCCACTGACGACGCGCTCGGCGGCAACATCCTGCTCGGTTTTGCCGCGTAATTGCAGCCACCAGAGTGATAGTCGGCGAAAGGCCGCCAGTATTTTTATCAGGACCTTTCTCATATGGGCAGCCTCATGCTGGCAGCGCTTCTCGCGCCAGAATGCCGCGCTCTTCCAGGGCCGCCAGAATGATATCGATCTCGTCTTCCAGGCTTTGTTGATCAGAACGCAGGTGGATGTCGGGTTTTTGTGGGGCTTCGTACGGATCGTCGATGCCGGTGAAATTCTTGATCTCGCCGGCGCGGGCTTTTTTGTACAAGCCCTTTGGATCGCGCCGCTCCGCTTCGGACAACGTGCAATCTACAAAAATTTCCAGAAATGGCATGTCGGCTTCTTCGTGCAGCTGGCGCACCAGAGCGCGGTCGGCGCTGTAGGGGCTGATGAAGCTGGACAGCACGATTAGCCCGGCGTCCACGAACAGCTTCGACACTTCACCCACGCGGCGAATATTTTCGGCACGGTCAGCCGCAGAAAATCCAAGATTGCGATTGATGCCGAGGCGAACATTGTCGCCATCCAGCCGGTAGCTGAGACGGCCCTGACGGGCAAGGGCGGATTCCAAAGCCACCGCGATGGTGCTTTTGCCGCTGCCGGACAGGCCGGTGAACCAGAGGGTGGCTCCGGCGTGGCCCAGCAGGCGGGCGCGATCGCTGCGGGAGATCAGGCCGGTGTGCCAGTGAAGATGTGTAGTCATGGGCTGGAATCCTCCGATTTCCTATCGGTTATTAGGTCTTTTGATGCAAGTTATCCCAGTGATTTGGCTTTTGCAAGATCATTGCAAAATTATTTTCAAATGTATTTCCTATCATATGATAGGATGAATGGCCTACTATAACGGCCAGATATAGCTGTTCAGCGATAAAAGGAGAGGATTGCGATGTCGACCGATAGCCAGCGCGGGCGAGCCAGCGAAGCAGGAGGCGGGGGGATGGATTCCACTCGGCAACGGATTCTGGATGCGGCGGAGGAATTGTTTGCCACCCATACCTTCGCTGCTACCTCGTTGCGAGAGGTGGCGGCGAAGGTTGGCATTCGCGAGCCCAGTTTGTACGCGCACTACCCCGGCAAGGACGCCATTTATGGCGCCGTCATTGATCGTGCGTTGGAGCCTTTCATGCAGGAACTCGATAGCTGGAATCAGTCTGAGCTGACCTTGCGCGAGTTGTTTGATATTCCACGCAAGCTGTTGAATCTGCATGCGCAGCACCCCTATAGAGCGCAGATTCTGCATCGGGAGTTTGGTAATCCGCGGGAAAAGATCAGCCCGAAAATTATGGAATGGCTGGAACTGTTTGCCGCGAAGTCGGCGTTGTTCATGACCCATCTGCCCGAGAATCACCGCATTCATATCGATCGCAACAAAGTGATCATTAACATCATCACGCTCACCAACATGATGCTGGGATTTTTCTCCAGCACCGGTATTCAGCAGACCCTGTTGGGGGATGCTTACGACCGCGATGCACTTTATTCCGAACACTTAAGACTGATGTCCAAGTTGTTCAAAAGTCTTCTGATTTGACTGTATTTGAATGCTGCCCACTTTTGACCCACGAGCCATCGTCTTCTATACCTAACAGGGTGAAGAAAAATATGGGGAATCCCTCGTGGCAGCAGTTTCGCGTTTTATATTTCCTTTTGAACGGAAAACATTGGCAATTGCCTGTGCATTGGTTATAGCGAGCCAAGTGCAGGCGCAAACGCTGGAAGAGCGCGTCGATGCGCTGGAACAGCAGCAGAATCAACAGACTGAAATCAACCAGGTGGTGAATAACTTGGTGGGTAAAGTCAATGTGTCCGGTTTTGTCAGCATTCGTGGCGGGCAGATTGACGATGAGGATGTTACCTATTTGTCCGAGATGGATGACTCCTGGTCCTTCTCCGATGACAGCGTCGCGGGCCTGCAGGTGGACGCGGCCATTTCCGATAAGCTGTCAGTTTCATTGCAGTTCAAGGCGGCATCGGATGCAGACGGCGTGCAATTGGAATGGGGTTATCTGGAATATGCCTTTGAACCCGATTTGAAGCTGCGAGCAGGCCGCCTGCGTGCACCGGGGTTCATGTTGTCGGAATTTTTAGATGTTGGGTACGCCTACCCCTGGGTTCAAGTGCCCACAGAGGTGTATGGCTGGCTGCCATTCTCCCGTTACGAAGGGTTAGACCTGCGGTATTGGACCAGTGTGGGAGATGCTGACATCCGCTTGAATCCCTATCTCGGTACTACTAGAGACCAGACATTGGCGATGGGCAACGTCGCGTTTGCTGATCAGAACAGCGAATTTGCCGGTCTGGATCTGCAGGTGACCTACGACATCTTTACGCTGCGCGCCGGCTATTCAAAATATCATTTCACGCTGAGCAATTCTGTGCTCGATAATTTTGCCGGACCTATTGTGGAAGGCGTGACGGTGGTACCCGATATTCCACGCTATGTTGAGGGTGTGGAAACACTGAGCTTGGTCCGTTATGTCGAAGATGTGATGGTTGGGGATGGCTCGTTAGAATCAGGTGCGTTGTCCGATGTGATTCTGCTCATACAGGGCGATGGCGACCCCGCGAATGATTTTATGGTGCCCGTATTGCAGGGCGAGCAAAGCTCGCTGATTGCACAGCTGGAACCCTATCGCAGCATTCCCTCCATGAACGGCGATCAGGATGGTGAGTTTTACGGTGTCGGTTTCAGTGCTGACAATGGCGATTTCCTGCTGATGTCCGAGCTGTCCAGCTCTTCAGTCGAAGGCATTTATCCGGATGTGGATTCGGGTTATGTGATGTTTGGCTACCGTTTTGGTAATTGGATGCCGCATCTCACCTTCGCCAAAATGTACACCACCAATGACGACGAGCGACCAGACATTCAGGCCTTTCAGCTCAACGAATTGATCTGGAGTGCCGATCCCAATCTGACTCAGTTGGCGGAAGGGCTGAAGAGCTTTACCGATCCTCTGCTGGTAAGTATGGATATCATCCGCCTGGAGCAGGAGACCTGGACGCTGGGTGTACGTTGGGACCCGATGCAGAATCTGGCTGTGAAAGCCGAGGTGTTTCATGTCGAACTGCAGAATGGCAGTTATGGCTTTGCGGTGCCAGTCGGCATAATGGAGTTGGCCCGCTCCAATGCCCAGTCATTCACCGCCAGCGATTCCGTATCCTTTCCTGAGCCAGAGGACTCGCTCACCGGGGTCCGGATGTCACTGGATGTGGTGTTCTGATACGGTTATGCCGCTGCGAATTTCACTCCGTGCTGCCACCCGGTGTCTCTTATTGTTGATGCCAGTATTGCTGATGCCAGCGCTGGCGCGCGCAGACTTGTACGTCATCGTCAATAAAGCCAATGCGATAGAGAGCATCAATACCGACCATCTCGAACGCGTTTATATGATGAAGGCGCGCCGTTTTGAAAATGGCGTCACCGCCGAGCCTATTTCTCACGCGGAAGGTTCCAAACCGCGGGAAACGTTCAACAAGAAGGTTCTCGGCCGTACCGAACAGCAGCTGCGCTACTACTGGTCGCGGCGCATGTTTGCGGGTGGTGAGCGGCCACCGCCATCGGCGGTCAATGACGCAGAAATAGAATCCTTCGTGGCCAGCCGAGAAGGCGGTATTGGCTACTTGACGGTGGCTCCCAAGGATGAGCGCGTCAAGACCGTCATGGTTGTGAAGGACTGATGCCCCGTTTTTTCAATTCCTCTATCAAGCTCAAGCTTATCCTGTTGTCAGCGTTTGCCCTGATCGGTTTTTCCGTGATTTTGATCGGCAATCTGATGTTCTTCCAGCAATCCAATCAACAATTGGAACGGGTGCAGACGGTGGATCTGCGCACCGTGCAGATTGCCAACGAGCTGTTGATCGGGTTGGCGGATCTCAACCGCCTGTTTGAAGCCGTGGTGGTGGAGATGGATCAGGACACGCTGGGTGAAGCGCTGAAATTAGCGTCCAGTCAGCGTGCCCAGATTACGCAGATTGGGAATTTGAATTCCAGCATGTTGGAAGATGCCCGCTCGCTGATCAACCTGTTCGACGACTATATCAAGGAAAACCAGGCTTACGCCGATGATGTGATCGCGGGGCGTTTGAGTGGTGATGCCATGTACGGGGCCTTCTCCACGGCGTTAGGCAAGCGCAACGCTTATGACCTCGGCTTGCGCGCCATGGGCAAGCGCATCAACGGAGATTTTGCCACCACACTACAGGATTTGCGTGATGGCTCCGCAGAAGTCGCACAGCAGCAGTTTACTTTTGCTGCCTTGCTGTTCCTGTTGTTTGCTCTCGCTATTATCTGGTTCTCGCGTGTGATTGCGCGCGCTATTGAAAATGTCATCAGCGTAGCGGGGCAGATTGCCCAGGGTAATCTCGATGTGGAAGTCGGTCAGGCCGGCAGCGAGGAATTGCAGCGTTTGTTCTATGCGTTGGAACAAATGCGGGATCGCCTGAAACACCAATCCCATGACAACCAGGCGCGGCAGAAGCGACAGAACCAGCTAGCGAAACTCAATGAAGCCTTGCGCGGTGAAAAAGGCGTGCAAGTGCTGGGCGAAAATATTCTCCGCTGTTTGGCTGATGAAATCGGAACCTTGGTAGGCGCCTTCTATTTGTTGGAAGGCAATGCCCTGGTTTTGAAAGCGTCCCATGCTTTCACGGTTCGCCGAGGTGACCGTAATCGCTTCATGCTGGGTGAATCCCTGGTCGGGCAAGCCGGGTTGGAGCAGCAGCAATTTCTGGTGCGCGATCTGCCAGCTGGTTATGCCACCATTGCTTCCGGTCTGGGTGAAGCAGTTCCACGTGAAGTGCTGCTGGTGCCGTTGGTATTGAACGGAAAATTGCTGGGCGTGATCGAATTGCTCAGTTTCCGCAGCTTCACCGAAGATGATATCGAATTCATCCGCCGTGGCGGTGACGGGATGGCGATTGCGCTGAATTCTTCACTGTCCCGTGTTCAGCTGGCGGAAGCTTTGGAGCAGACTCGCCGCCAAGCGGAAGCTCTCGAACAGCAGCAGGAAGAATTGCGTGCCACCAACGAAGAGTTGGAAGAGCAGGCATCCACCCTGCGCGCATCCGAGGAACATCTGCAGCAGCAGCAGGAAGAGCTGCGGGTAATGAACGAGGAATTGGAAGAACGCAACGCTCTGTTGGATCGCCAGAAAGAAGAAATCGTGCGTAACAATGCGGCTTTGGAACGGTCACGACGCGAATTGCAGGAAAAAGCCAAACAGTTGGAGTTGAGTGGTCGTTACAAGTCCGAATTCCTCTCTACCATGTCGCACGAATTGCGCACGCCGCTGAACAGTATTCTCATCCTGTCCCAAGGTCTGGTGGAAAACAAACAGAAGAATCTGGACACGCGACAAGTGGAGCATGCGCAGGTTATTCACTCATCGGGGCGTGATCTGTTGATGCTGATCAACGACATCCTCGATCTGTCCAAGGTGGAAGAGGGCAAGCTGGAATTGCTCAGCGACACCATTGAACTGCAAGCATTGGCAGACAAGCTGATGGCGCAGTTCGAGACGCAGGCTGAAGCCAAGGGCCTGCAGTTCAGTATCCGGATCGACAGTGGCTTGCCCGGCTCCATCATCGCCGATGAACAACGGCTGGGCCAGATCCTGCGGAATTTCCTGTCTAACGCCTTCAAGTTCACCCACAAGGGGCGGGTGGAACTGGTGATAGACATACCGAGGGATCCGCTGCAACGAAACGACGATCTGCTTTCGCCCATGAACGCCATCGCTTTCCGCGTGAAGGATTCCGGTATTGGCATTCCCACCGACAAGCAAGACCTTATTTTCGAGGCCTTCCAACAGGTAGACGGCACCATCAGCCGCAAATACGGTGGCACCGGGCTGGGGCTCACCATCTCCCGCAAGCTGGCGGAACTGATGGGGGGCGGCATTCTGGTGGAAAGTGAAGGCGAAAACCAGGGTTCGACGTTCTCTTTGATTTTGCCTCGCGAAATGGCTGGCAATGTGCAGGAGCAACCGAAGCCGACCCTACCAATAACCGCGCCGGCGCCCATTCCGGTTACGGGTCCTGCTTCTGCGCGGGAAACGGTCGAAAATCTAATCCTGATCGTGGAAGACGATATCGGTTTCAGTCGCGTGTTGCATGGTTTGGCAGAAGAATTCGGCTTCAAGGTGAAATGCGTGCATTCGGCTGCAGATGCTTACCGTTTCCTGGAGCAGCACATTCCTGGCTCTGTGATTCTCGATCTGGGTCTGCCGGACGCGCCGGGAGAGCAATTGCTCAACCATATTAAATCCCATCCTCGTACCAGCCGAATTCCGGTACATGTGATTTCAGGTAATCCCAATATCCGCACCACGGATCTGCCGGGCGCGCAGGAATTCATTGCCAAGCCATTTGGCAAGCCACGTCTGGATCAGTTGTTTAACGACATTGGCGTAGAACTGGGCCGAGATCGCCACAAACGCGTATTGGTGATTGAAGACGATCCAGTCCAACGTGAAGCCTTGCAGGAAAATTTTGCTGGCCAGAATATTCCCTGCGATTTGGCCGGGTCAGGCGAAGAGGCGGAATCTTTACTGAAGTTGGAAAAATATGGCGCCATCATTCTGGATCTGGATTTGCCCGATTGCGATGGTTTCGAATTATTGGAACGGATAGGGAAAAAGAAGAATGGATTTACTCATATCATTATTTATACAGCGCGTGACCTCACGAAAAAACAGGACGCCGACCTGCGCCGATACGCTGATCGCATAGTGCTGAAAACGGATAAATCGATCGCGCGCCTGCTGAATGAAACCTCGTTGTTTCTGCATTGGCTGAAAGGTGATGATCGGCGTAATCCCAATTCGGATACGGATACTTCGGATCCTTTGACGACAGCCGATACGGGTCAACGCATCCTGCTGGTGGACGACGACATCCGCAATCTCTATTCGCTGTCAGCGGTGCTGGAAGAGTCCGGTTTGCATATCACGACCGCCAGCACCGGGCTGGAAGCGTTGGAAGCGCTCGATAACAACGCACCATTCAATCTGATCCTGATGGACATCATGATGCCCGAGATGGACGGTTTTGAAGCCATGCGCCGTATTCGCGGTAATGATCAGCATCGCCATATTCCTATTATTGCCTTGACGGCAAAAGCCATGCGCGATGATCGCGCCCGTTGCATCGAAGCGGGCGCCAACGACTATCTGTCGAAACCGGTGGATACCGGAAAATTGAAAACCATGATCAGGATGTGGCTGGGTCAATGATCGGATCGACAGAACGTGGCACTGACATACTGGATGAATTCGAAATCGAAGTGGAATGCCTGCTGGAAGCGTTGTACCTGCGCTGGGGCTACGACTTTCGCGGTTACTCGCGCGCATCATTGCGACGTCGGGTGGCGCGTTATCTGGCGGATACCGGCATCAGCCGGATGGCCGATCTTCAGCACGAACTGATTCGCGATCAGCAGCGCTGCCAGCATTTCGTGCGTGGTCTTACCGTGAATGTCACCGACCTGTTCCGCGATCCCACGTTTTATTCGGTGCTGCGGAAACAGGTAATTCCGGAGTTGCGCAGCCATCCCTTCATCAAGGTCTGGCATGCAGGCTGCTCTACCGGCGAGGAAGCCTATTCCATGGCAATCCTGCTGCAGGAGGAAGGCTTGGCCGAACGTGCGGTGGTGTATGCCACTGACATCAATTCCCGCGTTCTGGAACAGGCGCGCAAGGGCATCTATCACGACAAAATGCTGGTCACGGCCCGGGAAAACTATGTGGCCGGTGGCGGCAAAGCCCGATTTGAAGATTATATTTCAACAGGATACGAGCGCTTCATCATGGATCCTGCGCTCAAGCGCAACATTGTGTTCACCGCTCACGATCTGGTGACTGACCAGGTATTCGGTGAAATGCAACTGGTGATCTGTCGCAACGTACTGATCTACTTTCGCCGCGAACTTCAGGCTCGGGTGCTAACATTATTTCATCAGAGTTTGGATTTGGGTGGCTTTTTGGGATTGGGTATCAAGGAATCCCTCAGCGCCCTGCAAAACCAAACTAGTTTCCGAACAGTTGATGCAGCCGTCCGGCTGTTTCAGCGCGTTGATTGAGATCGCCAGACGATGGGACAGGATCGCCTGGTGGTTGTTGGTGCGTCGAGCGGTGGTCTGGATGCGCTGCTGATATTACTGGGTTCGCTGGCGCCGGATTATCGATTGCCTACGCTAGTGGTATTGCACCAGAGAGCGAATCGGGAAAGCGGCGTTCCAGCGATGTTGGCTGGGCACACGCATTTAACGGTATTGGAGGTGGAAGACAAGCTGTCGATCGAAATGGGCCATCTGTATGTGGCGCCACCGAATTACCACGTATTGATAGAAAAAGAGAAGTTGTTGTCTTTGAGCATCGAGCCGCCCGTGAACTTTTGCCGACCCGCCATTGATGTCACGTTGGAATCCGCCGCGTTTGTTTATCGCGACCGGCTGATTGCCTGCGTGCTTAGCGGTGCCAATCAGGACGGTGCGGACGGCGCGCGTGAAGTGAAACGGCGCGGTGGCCGTGTGTACGTGCAGGACACCGCAGAAGCGCAGGTTGCCACCATGCCTCAATCGGTGGCTGCCGCTGTCAGCGTCGATCGCATGCTTCCCATGCGCGGCATGGCGGATCTGCTCAACCGTTTGAACCGATCGGAGTGCGCAGTATGAAGCAGAATATTCTGATCGTGGATGATCAACGACCCAACCTGGTGGCGCTGGAAGCCACTCTGTCAGAACTGGATGTCAACATTATTCCCGCCACGTCCGGCCCGGAAGCTCTGTCGATTCTGCTCAAGCAGAATGTAGCGCTGGTATTGCTGGATGTGCAGATGCCGGGCATGGATGGTTTCGAAGTAGCGGGTCTGATGCGCCAGCGTGGCAAAACCCGACATACCCCCATTATTTTTCTCACCGCCATCAACAAGGAAGACAGTCATGTCTTCAAAGGTTACGAAAGCGGCGGTGTCGACTTCCTCTTCAAACCATTCAATCCGTTCGTGCTGATCAGCAAGGTGCGCATTTTTCTGGAGCTGGATTTACGCCGTCAGCAGTTGGAAGAAGCGCTGAATAAACTCAAACAATTGAAGACCAGCAACGAAATTCTGCTGCGTTCGGTAGGCGAGGGCATCATCGGCGTGGCAGCGAACGGTGTCATCAGCTTCGTCAATCCCGCGGCAGAAATGGTGCTGGGTTGCACGGCCTCCGATATTATCGGGCAGCCGGTTTACAAGTCTGTCATCGTGTCGGCACAACAAGTTGATCATCAGGGCTGGACTGAATCCAAGATTTACAAGTTCTGCTCGCAAGGCCAGGCGTATCATACCGATGTGGCCGTGTTCCGCACGTTCGCCAATCGTATGTTGCCGGTGGAATATACAGCCAGTCCGACGCATTTGCCCAATGGTGGTTTCGACGGCGTGGTGATTGTGTTCAAGGACATCACCGAGCGCAAAAAGATTGAAGAAAAACTCAATTACATGGCGCAATACGATGCGTTGACAGGGTTGGGTAATCGCAATCTGTTCGGGTCAGCGCTGAACAACGCTATTACGTTCAGCAAACACAGCGGCCAATTGTTTGCGCTGCTGTTTATGGACCTGGACCGTTTCAAGCAGGTGAATGACACCCTGGGCCACAACGCCGGAGACCAATTGCTGAAAGACGTGGCATTACGAGTGGCTGACTGCATTCGTGAAACCGACATCCTGTGCCGGCTCGGCGGCGACGAGTTCACTATCATCATCAATGGCAAGGCTGCAGAGCAGGCATCGCTGCGGGTGTCGGAAAAGCTGATCAGCGCCCTGTCGCGGCCGTTTGAAATTTTCGGCCAGGAAATTTACGTGGGCGCCAGCGTCGGCATCGTGTACTACCCGGGCATGGGCGAAGACGCCCACGAGCTGATCAAAAACGCCGACATGGCCATGTATCAGGCCAAGCACGAAGGACGTAATCGCTTCCGCGTGTTCGAGCACGGCATGAAAGCCCAGATCGAAGAGTCGATGGCGTTGGAAATTGAATTGCGCCGCGCCACCGACAACATGGATTTCTTCCTCCATTATCAACCGAAGCTGGATATGTCCAGCGGCGATATCGTCGGCGCCGAAGCGCTGATTCGCTGGCGGGTGGGGGATCGCCTGATTTCTCCGGCCGTGTTTATTCCGGTGGCGGAGGAAACGGGTTTGATCGGCAGCATCGGCCGTTGGGTGTTTGAAACCGCGTGCAAGCAGGTGCGGTCCTGGCACGACAACTATGATCTGCCACCGGGATTCCGGGTATCGGTCAACATGTCCGTGCAGCAATTGCAGGACGAGGGCCTGGTACATGAAATCACCCGCATCCTGCAACAGAACCACGTTCAGGGCGAATGGATGGAGCTGGAAATTACCGAAAGCCTGCTGATGGAGAAGACCGAGGCCAACATCGAGCGACTCAGTGCCATTCGCCAGCAAGGTTGCGGCGTTGCACTGGATGACTTCGGTACCGGCTATTCTTCCATGAGCTATCTGGCGCAGTTGCCCCTGACAGTCATGAAAATTGATAAGACGTTCGTGGACGGTATCCACCGACCCCAGGGCAGCGCCATTGTGTCGGCTGTGCTGGCCCTGGCTCGGGGATTGGATGTGGATGTTGTGGCGGAAGGGGTCGAAACCGAAGATCAGGCTCGGGAGCTGGAAGCCTTGGGCTGTCGCTATGCCCAGGGCTTCCATTTCGCGAAACCGCTGGCGGCAGCAGACATCGAAGCGTTACTGAATCAGAAATACGCCAAGAAGCTGCCTGGCCGCCGCATCAGCCCTTGATGACCGACCGCTTTTCCTTGAACGCGGCAACGTGCTCTCTCAGGGCCCGTTCCATGTCGCTCAGGTCGTCCTTCGTATTCAGCACCGTCTCGCCGTCACGCGGTGACATGCCTTTGTAGATATACAGGCTTTCCAGCATCATCTTGCGAATGGGGGAGTGCTTATCCAGCCCCCGTTCCTTGCAGATGATGTCCACCGACAGTTCGAATGCCTTGTCATAGCCGTGCCGATCGATCGAGATGGTGCGGAACTTGGGCTTGTTCAGTTCTTCCGAATTAACCCGGATTTCAAATACGTGGGCGGGTTTGCGGCCCTCGCGATGACGCACGCGCTCCTTCAGCCCCACAATGCGGCCCTCGGGATGGATCAATCGCTCAACCGACAGATCCTTGCGCATGAAATGGGCCCGTTGACGCTGGGCCAGTTCGACATCCTTGGCTTGGGCTTCTTCCAGCGTTTCCAGCAGCTCCTCCTCTGTCAGGAAACGGCCATTCTTTTTCAGTGGGTAGTAAACCTGGTACTCCTTGCCATTCCAGGCGCGATAGACACGGATGTAGTCTTCACTGACTGATATCGCCATGCGTTCAGGGTTCCTGATGGATGTTCGACGTGATTCCTTTCTTGAAATCTATCAACCGGTCTGGAATCTGGCAACCAAACGTATTTTCCCAACCGGCAAACAATTCATTGATCAAGAAAGGACCCCTCCCTATAATCCTCCCTTCTTTTTTTTCGCTTGTCCATTGCCCGGGTGGCGAAACAGGTAGACGCAAGGGACTTAAAATCCCTCGAGGGGTGACCCTCGTACCGGTTCGATTCCGGTCCCGGGCACCAGTTCCCCATTTTTGCTTTCAGCTTCATCCCTGTTTGTTCAGCCCGCAGGCCCTCAGCCTCTGCAGTTCCTTTGTCTTTTATTACCGCCAGATGACGGTAGCCATCCCATTCTGACCGCTTTGTGAGCAATAGCTTTTGGCTATTCAGGGTCTAAAAACATTCAATTTGTTCCTAACGCCCAACACCCCTATCCTTGGCACCGTACATGACCACTCAACCTAGGAGAAATACTAAAATGTCCCTGATCAATACCCAGGTTCAACCTTTCAAGGCCCAGGCTTTCCATAACGGCAAATTCATCGAAGTTTCTGACCAGACCCTGAAAGGCAAGTGGTCGGTGCTGATTTTCATGCCGGCAGCCTTCACCTTCAACTGCCCCACCGAAGTGGAAGACGCCGCTGACAGCTATGCTGAATTCCAGAAAGCAGGCGCGGAAGTTTACATCGTCACGACCGACACTCACTTCTCGCACAAAGTATGGCACGAAACCTCGCCTGCAGTAGGCAAGGCCAAGTTCCCGCTGGTAGGTGACCCGACTCACGCACTGACCAACGCGTTTGGCGTACACATTCCGGAAGAAGGTCTGGCTCTGCGCGGCACCTTCATCATTAATCCGGAAGGCGTGATCAAGACTCTGGAAGTGCACGACAACGCTATCGCGCGTGACGTATCGGAAACTCTGCGCAAGCTGAAAGAGGCCCAGTACGTTGCCAGCCACCCTGGCCAGGTTTGCCCGGCCAAGTGGAAAGAAGGCGCCAAGACTATCGCTCCTTCGCTGGATCTGGTCGGCAAGATCTGATCGCCGCGTAGCGGCAAACATCAGGCGAGTCCCAAGCCCTGCCTGACGGCGGGGCTTTTTATGCCTGAGTTTATGCCTGATCTATTGAGTTATGCCCGGCTTATCCGGCCCAAGGCAACAGCCGGCGCCACAAGCGCCGGCTAACACTGAACTACGATATTGAATTGCTACATAGCAACGCAGCTCAACTTGAAACGGGGTCAACCCCAGGAGTCTTCCATGTTGGACACTACGATCAAAGGCCAATTGCAAGCTTACCTTGAGCGGGTCGTGTATCCCTTCGAGATCATTGCGTCCCTCGACGACAGCGCCAATTCCCAGGAAATGCTGTCCATGCTGAACGACATCGTGGGCCTGACCGACAAAATTTCACTGAAGGTCAGCCGCGACGACAATGAGCGCAAGCCGTCTTTCAGCCTGAATCGTCCCGGTGTGACCAGCGGCGTACGTTTCGCTGGCATTCCCATGGGTCATGAATTTACCTCGCTGGTGCTGGCGCTGCTGCAGGTAGGCGGCCATCCGCCCAAAGTGGAGCAGGATGTGATCGAGCAGATCAAATCGCTGCCCGGCGAATATTCGTTTGAAACCTTCATTTCGCTGAGCTGCCACAACTGTCCTGACGTGGTACAAGCGCTGAACCTGATGGCGGTGCTGAATCCGAACGTTCGTCATGTGATGATCGACGGCGGCCTGTTCCAGCAGGAAGTGAACGATCGGCAGATCATGGGTGTGCCGGCGGTGTTCTTGAATGGCGAGAGTTTTGGTCAGGGCCGTATGACCCTGGACGAAATCCTGGCCAAGATCGATACCGGCGCTGGTGCCCGTGAAGCGGCCAAGCTGGCGCAGAAGGAAGCGTTCGACATGCTAGTGGTGGGCGGCGGTCCGTCCGGCTCATCGGCAGCGATTTACGCGGCGCGTAAAGGCATTCGTACTGGTGTGGCGGCAGAGCGTTTCGGCGGTCAGGTCAGCGATACCTTGGCGATCGAGAACTTTATTTCGGTGCAGGAAACCGAAGGCCCCAAACTGGTGGCGGCGCTGGAAGCCCACGTCAAGCAGTACAACGTGGACATCATGAACAACCAGCGTGCTGTTGGCGTGGTGCCGGGCAGCAAGACCGATGACGGTTTGATTCATGTGAACTTCGAAAACGGTGCGGTGCTGCGCAGCAAGTCGGTGGTGGTTTCCACCGGTGCCCGCTGGCGCGATATGAATGTGCCGGGCGAGAAGGAATACCGCACCAAGGGCGTGGCCTACTGTCCGCACTGTGACGGCCCCTTGTTCAAAGGCAAGCGCGTGGCGGTGATTGGCGGTGGTAACTCCGGTGTTGAAGCAGCGATCGATTTGGCGGGCATCGTCGAGCACGTTACCTTGCTGGAATTCGACAGCAAGCTGCGGGCGGATGCTGTGCTGCAGAAAAAGCTGAACAGCCTGTCCAACGTGAAGGTGCTGGTGTCAGCGCAGACCACGGAAGTCACCGGTGACGGCCAGAAGATGAACGGCTTGGTTTACAAGGACCGTGTTAGCGGTGAAGTGCATCGGGTCGATGTAGCCGGCGTGTTCGTGCAGATCGGTCTGGTGCCCAATACCGACTGGTTGCGGGGAACGGTGGAACTGAGCAATCGGGGTGAAATCATCATCGATGATAAAGGCCAGACATCGGTTCCTGGTTTATTCGCTGCCGGCGACTGCACCACAGTGCCCTACAAGCAGATCATCATCGCGATGGGTGATGGTGCGACGGCAGCCCTGGGCGCCTTCGACTACCTGATCCGTAACAGCTGAGGATTCAGACAGACATGGATGTCGTTTCCATCCTGGTCATTCTGTGTGTGCTGGCGGCATCGCTGCTTGCCAGCCGTCACGCCAAAGGTTGGGAACGGGACCGCTGGTTTAAATCCGTCGCCTATTCGCTTCTATCGGTAGCGGCGCTGGTGGTGATCGGTCTGATCAATAAACGCATCTATCTGGTGCTGATTCTCGTCTACGTCGTTCTGTTTTGGCAGCTGGAGCGCGCGGTAAAATCCCGTTTCGGTCACATCTGGTTTTCCCTATTTGTGGGCGCCAGCGGCGTCATTCCCATCGCCATCTATCAATTGTTCTTTTTGTAGCCTCTTCCTCGTCCGATATAAACGCAATTGTTATAAGCGAATGGAATCAGCCGGACGCGGCAGTGCCGGCTTTTTATATTTCACCATTGATCCCGGCAGCCATAATTGGATGATTGCTGTTCCTCATCAGCCAACCGACTGGCAGTCCATTTCAATAGTTGCTGAGAAAACCTGTTGCTTGGCCTATAGTTGAACTAACTGTTCACAGGGACAACGAACCATGAAAGCAGCCGGACTGGAACGGGTTCATATGTTACAGGGGGTTCCCACCTTTGGCGGTATCAACGATTCAGTGCTGTCGTTCTTATTGCGGGAATCAAGAACCATCAACCTGTCAGCGCGTACTTTGATTTTCGCTGAGGGTGAATATACCGCGTCGATGTTCATCGTCGAAGATGGCGAAGTGGCGATCTACAAACACAAGGATGGGC
>DATLII010000313.1:0-9398 GCA_035539495.1 Dongiaceae bacterium | reverse complement strand
GACTTCTTCCTGCGCCAGTTTCTTGTCGAAGCGTTCCCATTCCAAGGCTTCCGCGTGCAGTACTTCTTCCTTGCGGCGCAGGTAATTATCGTAATCGCCCGGCCAATCGGTGAGACGGCCGCGATCCAGATCAACGATGCGAGTGGCCAGTTTGCGCAGAAAAGCACGGTCGTGGGTAATGAACAGTACGCAGTTGCGATACTGCAGCAGGAATTCTTCCAGCCAGTCGATGGATTCGATATCCAGATGGTTGGTGGGCTCGTCCAGCAGCAGGATGTCGGGTTCCTGCACCAGCGCGCGGGCCAGCAGCACGCGGCGCTTCACGCCACCGGATTGCGCCAGGAATTCCACGTCGCCGTTCAGATCCAGTTTCGACAGCGCGGTTTCCACCCGTTGTTCCAATTGCCAACCGTCTTGCGCTTCCAACTGCTTCTGCACGCGCTCCATCTCGACGAAGGCTTTTTCGTCGCCGTGGGAAACCGCTTCCAATATATGGTGGTATTGCTTGATCAAGTCACCGACCTGGCCGAGACCGGAAGCGACCACATCGAACACGGTGCCGCGGGCATCCTGCGGTACTTCCTGTTCCAACCATGCGATCTTGGTGCCGGGTTGCAGTTCCACCACGCCGGTATCGGGTTTGATCTGGCCGTTGATCACTTTCAGCAGGGTGGATTTGCCCGTGCCATTGCGACCTACAAGACAGACCCGCTCGCCCTTATCCAGGGTGAGGGAGGTGCCGGACAACAGCTGCGGCCCGCCGAAGGCCAGGTGCAGGTCGCGCAGTCGGATCAGAGGCATTTTCAGGATTCTCGTAACAGGATAAGGGGACTTTGGCCCAGGATTTTGCGGCTGCTCCAATGGCCAGCCAGGCCGATCAGCACGCCGAATAGGGGCGGCATTATTATCCAGATCCCGAGCGCCGGGGTATAGGGCAGGTTGAATATCTTCCAATAGATGCCGAAACGGGCCAGTTCGCTACCGCCGGCAGCCACAATGCCCGCCAGAAAGCCGATGGCGAAGAATTCACTCCATTGCTGCAGCCGCAGTTGGCGGCTGGTGGAGCCCAGGGTTCGCATCAGGGCGCCTTCGCGGTAGCGTTCCGGCATGGTGGTGATCATGGTGGCCAAGGTAATGGTGAGCCCCGCCGCCAGTACGAACAGCAGGATGAATTCGACCGCCGCGCTTACCTGAGCCAGGATGCCTTTTACCCGCGCCAGAATCGCATCCACTTCCAGCACACTCACAGCGGGGAACTGCCGCACCAGATCTTTCAGCAGCACTTTCTGATGCGCGGACAGGTAAAAGCTGGTGAGGTAGGTGGTGGGCATATCGTCCAGGTCACCGGGACGGAAGATGACGTAGAAGTTGGGCTGAAAACTTTCCCACTTCACGGTACGAATACTGGCGATGCGAGCGGTGAAGGTCTGATTGGCGACGAAGAAGGTGAGTTCGTCACCCAGTTCAACTTCTAATTTCTGCGCCAGTTTTTCCTCAATCGAGATTTGTTTTTCCGTGCTGGAGTTTGAGCTCCACCATTCACCGGCCACGATGTGATTGTCGCTGGGTAGATCGGCTGCGAAGGTCAGATTCAGTTCGCGGTTGAGGGCTTCCGGCGCATCGAATTCGCCTTCGTCCTTGTTCTCCTTGGTTGCTGCCTGTTTCACCGCGTCTGCATTGATGTGGGTGAGGCGCCCCCGGATCACCGGGTAAAGCGGTTGCGACGCCACCTGATTGTCCTGCAGGAATTGATTGAAATCGGATCGCTGCTCCGGCAGCACATTCAGCACGAAATGATTGGGAGCCTGTTCCGGCAATTGGTCCTGCCAGGTGGATACCAGCTCGGTGCGCACCAGTATCACCATCAGCATGGCCATACCGGTCAAGCCGAAGCCCAGCAGTTGAATGCGGGTTCCGTTGCGGCGTCGTGCCAGGTTGCGCAGGCCGGCCTGCACGGACAGAGGACTGAAACGACTGACGACCAGCAGCGCGCGCATAAATAAAGCAGTGAGCAAGCTGGCCACCAGCCAGCCCGCAAAAGCACCGGCAAAAATGGCGGCGATCAACACCGGGTCACGGGCGTACCACAGCATCAACAGAGCCACCAAGATGGCCGACGAACCATAGCTGATTTGTTGCGACAGCGGAGGCGGTGCCAGATCCCGCCGCAGTACCCGCAATGGAGGCGTGCGCTGCAATTGCGCCAGAGAGGGCAGGGCGAAGCCCGGCAGAATCACCAGCGCCAGCAGCAAACCGGTGAATAACGGCTGCAACCCCGGCAATGGCGTACTTGTCGGCAGCAATTCGCCCAGCATCTGCACAGCAATAAAATGCAATGCCCAACCCAGCGCGCTGCCGATCAATCCAGCCAACAGCGCCAGCACGATCAACTGCGTAATGAACAATTGCATAATCTGCCGCGACGACAGGCCGAAGCAGCGCAGCAATGCCACCGTATCGAAATGCTGACGACTGAAAAAATGCGCGCCCATGGCGATGGCAACCGCCGCGAGCAGGATCGCCATCAGGCTGGCCAGTTGCAAATAACCTTCGGCCCGTTGCAAGGCCGCGCTGATACTGCGCTGTTGCGAATGCACCGACAAAATCCGTTGACCCGGATGCAGGCTGGGGCTGATCTGTTCCTGCAGTTTTTGAATGGCTGCCGGTTCGCCGGCGAATTGGGCGTAATAATCCAGCCGGCTACCGGGCTGAATCACACTCGTCGCTTCGATATCATCCCAATGCATCAACACGCGCGGCACGAAACTGTAGAAATTGCCGCTGCGATCAGGCTCAAACACCAGCACCTTGTCCACCGTCAGTGTGGCGTCGCCCACTTCCACGGTGTCGCCCACGGCGATGTTCAGCGCCGTCAACATGCGCTGTTCCACCCAGACTTTGCCGGGATTGGGGCCATGCGCCAGCGCGCGTTCCGGTCCAAACAAAACGTCGCTCACTTTCAGCGGCGATTTCAGCGGATATTCATCAGTCACGGCTTTCACCGCCGCCAATTGCATGGCATCGCCTGCCAACACCACGCTGGAAAATTCCAGCGTCTGTGCAGAACGCACGGCTTGTTGTTCGGCTGTTTCAAACCAAAGGGGCTCGGGTGGAACCGGGGAGCGAATGACCAGATCGCCGCCCAGCAGCGCAGACGCCTGCACCAGCATTGAATTCTGTATGCGACCGGAAATAAAACCGATAGTGGCGTGAGTGGTCACCGCCACCAGCAATGCCATCACTAACACGTTCAGATGACCGGACTGCCAGTCGCGCCGCAGCATGCGCAGCGCCAGCAGCCAATGATTATTGGAAGCGGTGGCGGGCATCAGTGTGAGCCTCCCGCCCCGGTCTCCAGATGGCCAGCATTCATTACCAGCTTGCGTGCGCAACGCCCAGCTAGCGTGTGATCGTGCGTCACCAGCAACAGCGTGGTATTGCGGGTTTCATTCAGGCCGAACAGCAAATCGGCGATGCGGGCGCCGGTCTGAGTATCCAGATTGCCGGTGGGTTCGTCGGCGAACAGAATATCCGGCTCGCATACAAAAGCGCGTGCCAGGGCCACCCGCTGTTGCTCACCGCCAGACAGTTGGTTGGGATAATGCTGCATGCGTTCGCCCAGACCCACGGCGCTCAGCATATCGGCCGCCCGTTCCCGCACTTGTTGAGCATTGCTGATTTCCAGCGGCAGCATCACATTCTCCAGCGCGGTCAGATTCGGCAGCAGTTGGAAGGACTGGAACACGAACCCCACATGACGTGCGCGTACTTGGGCTCGCGCGTCTTCCGACAATTGCTCCAGCGCATGGCCCAGCATCCGAATGGAACCGCCACTGGGCCGATCCAGCCCTGCCAGCAAGCCCAGCAGGGTGGATTTACCGGAGCCGGATGCCCCCACGATGGCCAGGGATTCGCCGGCCTGCACCTGCAGGCTGACCGACTTCAGGATATGCAGCGGCTGTTCCGCCATGTAAACGGTTTTTTCCACCGCATCGGCCACCAAAACCGGTTCTGCCGAGGGCGCCGTAGAACTTTGCGCGCGATTGTCTTGTCCCATACACTGATTCCACTCCAAATCGACTGGGACCCATCCTACACCAATGCTGTCGCGAATTTGCACCCTTGCCTGCTTCCTTCTGCTGGTCTTGGCCAGCATGCAACTGACTGCTCGCGAATTGAGTGAGCGTGACAATGACATCCTGCTGCTGGTCGGTGACAGCCTGGGCGCCGGCTATGGCGTGCAGCGCGAACATTCCTGGGCCTATCTGCTAAATGAGAAATTCCGTGCCGGAAAAAAGAACGTGCAGATTGTGAATGCCAGCATCAGCGGCGACACCACCGCCGGTGGCCTGGCACGCTTGGAAGCATTATTGAAGCAGGAAAAACCGCGCTGGGTGATGATCGAATTGGGTGGTAACGATGGCTTGCGTGGCATGGACATCGAAGCGATGCAACGCAATCTCGAAGCGATGGTGCAAATGTCACGGCAACATGGCGCGCAGCCGCTATTGGTGGGCATCAAAATCCCACCCAACTACGGTCGCAAATACCGGGAACGGTTTGAACAGGCTTTCGTTACAGTCAGTGAGCAGCAGAAGGTGCCGTTCCTGCCGTTTTTATTGGACGGCGTCGGTGGTGTCGATCAGTACATGCAGCAAGATCGCATTCATCCTAACGCTCTGGGTCAGCCAGCGATTGCCGACAACGTGTGGAAATTTTTGACGCCGGTGCTGTCGGCTGCACCGGCGTCACCATGACATAACTACTCTCTGGACAACAAATCGCGTGCAATGTGCGTGATTTGAATCTCGTCCGTGCCGCCATAGATCTGCAAAATCTTCGCATCGCGGGCCAGCTGTTCCACTTGGTATTCGGCCATATAGCCGTTGCCGCCATGGATCTGCACCGCTTCCAGCGCCACATCCATCGCGGCCTGGGCTGCATACAGTTTCATCGCCGATGCTTCCGCCAGCGTGGGCGCGCGTCCTTTTGCCACCAATTCGATATTGCGGAACACCAGATTCTGCAGATTCACCCGCGCCACTTCCATTTTCGCCAGCTTCAGCTGGATTAACTGGAATTCACCAATGGGCTTGCCGAACTGCACCCGTTCCTTCGCATATTTCAGCGACAGCTGCAGACAGCGCTCCACGATGCCCAGTGCCATCGCGGCCACACCGGTCCGTTCGCGGGTAAAGGTATCTTTCACGCCACTGCGGTACGAGATTTCCTCGGTTTCACCCAGCAGACGGTCGGGACCCACTTTCACATCCTGCAGGAACAATTCGCCAGTGGGGGAGGAGTGAATGCCCATCTTGCGGAACGGCTTGCTTTGCACCAGCCCGGGCGTGCCTTTATCCAGAATGAAGCTCAACACCTTGCGATCTTTTGGCGCCACGCCCGGCTCATCCAGCTTGCAGATGAACACGATGGTATCGGCATAGGGCCCGTTGGTGATGAAGGTTTTATTGCCGTTGAGAATGTAGCCACCGTTGCCATCGCGACGACAGGTGGCTTTCATGCTGCCAAATGCATCGGAACCGGAGTTGGGTTCGGTGATGGCCCAGGCGCCGATTTTTTCCAGCGTCAGCAGTTGCGGCACGAAACGTTCTTTCTGCGCGATGGTGCCTTTCGACATGATAGTGCCGGCGGTCAGGCCCATGCTCACACCCAGAGCAGTCACCATGCCAGGGCAGAAGCGGCACAACTCGATCGAGGGCAGCATGCTCATGGCCGCTTCTTCGCCGCGCATCATATCGGCCATCGCCTGCTCTTCCGGCGTTTTCTCCCTTTTCTCGCGCACAATGCCGGCCAGGTCGTCTTTTTCCCGCGCGATCTGCTGTTCGAACCGCTGTTTCGCCATCTGATCGATGCCAAAAGTGCGCAGCATTTTGCGCAACACGTCATAGGGTGGCGTGTCGCCGTGTTCCAGCTGTTCCAGGTTGGGGGCGATTTCTTTCTCGATAAAATTGCGCAAGGCATCCCGCAACATCTGCTGCGGTTCGCTCCATTCGATCATGGGGTTTCCTCAGGCTATTGATTGTTGTTATGAATAGTCAGATTAAACCGGTTTCCACAAGCGGGGTAATGACCAAAGGTAATGATGAAAACGGTCGTTTAGGTCACCTTTTGTTCGAGCGCAGTCATGACTTCTTTAGCGCGACAGCTGCGGATCTTTCAGGTCCTTCTCCATACTGGACGCCATGCTCTGATAGCGTTCCGCCAGATCCCGCTCGCCCTTGCTGCTGACACCCTTCGCCAGCACCCGCAGCACCTTCACCAGCATCGGATGCCGCAACTGGCGGCGGCTCACTTCCTTCATTGCTTCGCGCAAGGTGTCCCAAGCTTCGATCTGGCTGAAGCTCAGCATCAATTTCAGCAGCAGCTCGTCGGAAATACGGGACAGCCCGTCGTGCTGTATATAGTCGCGGAAGACGTCGTGGAGGATATGAATTAACCAGGGATCGGTGGCATTGCGCCCTAGCAGATTCAGAGCGCACTGGTGAAATTCTTCTGATTTCGGCCGCAGCTTTTCCAGATAGTAGCGATGCTCCATCACCACAGGTTTGTCAGGATACTGCGCTTCCAGTTCCGCCAGTTTGCGGCGAGCCACATCGAAGTTGAACGCGCCCAGCTGTTTCAGAAAATCGTCCAATGCTTTGCGGTACTGCTCATCTTCGTCAGGGCTGGTATCCAGATAGGTTTCTTCCACCTGCAACAAATATTTCCGCCCCAGCGTCATACCAGCGCCACCCGCCAGCAATCCACCCGCGTGAGCCCAATAAGCAATGCCCGAGGTATTGCCCCAGATTGCGTTGATGATTTCCCACAGAATCCAGATCGGCAGCACTACCAGCGCCGGCGCGGTGAAATAACCGAAATAAAAAATTGCGCTGTAGAAAAAACGGATCTTGCGCATGCCATACAGAGCAGCGTACATGCCCAACACACCGGAGATCGAACCGGACGCGCCGACCAATGGCACGTAGCTGCCCAGATTGATCACCGCGAAAAAAATCCCGGCAAAAAGCCCGCAAAACAGATAGCACATCAGGAAATTGAACGAGCCGATCGCCGCTTCCACACCCGCCGCCACAATGGCCAGCACCACCATATTGCCGATCAGGTGAAACGTGTCGCCGTGCAGGAATTGATACGTCAGAAATGTGATGGGGCGATGTTCCGCGGGAACCAGTCCCAGGTGGAAAGCGCTGATTCGGCTCAGCATCTCATTCAATTGTTTGCGTTTGCCGTGCCAGTGGTAGTAAACGTCTTCGCCCCAGAATTCGATATCGGTGTCATCCAGGTCGCGAGTGAAACCGTGGTCAGACAGAATATGCAGTGCCACCATCTGTTTGTCGTCTGCTTTCCACAACGCTTCAATTTTATTGGCGGCATCCTTGCGGCCCGACTGACTCAGGTAACTGACGAATACCGGGTACTCCAGCTTCAGCAGGTCTTCCTGCATATAAAAGGTGGCGGCGGCTTCCAGCTTGTCATCGTCATTCCACTGCCAGGCGAAGAAAATCAGGCAGCACAGCAGTATGAGGGCCCCCGTGGCCACTGGCGCCCGACGCCAGTCGATACCCCGGTCGGCAGGAATGATCAACATGTAGGGAGTTCTCCGTCAGTCCTTACTAATCTTCAATTAAAGCAAAGTTTTTTCCGTTGGCGCTCGAAAAACCATAGGAAAAACAGATTTTTATAGGGAAAGGTTCTAACTGGGGGCAAAATCGACCCATAAACGCAGTGGCAGGGGACGGATATTGCCAATTTGTATAAATCCTGAACTTGCCCTTCGCCAGAGTTTGCTATATTTAAAACTTGAGTTATCTTAATAAATATAGTTTTCTCAACGAGTTAAGCCCGGATGTTCTTGCCAGGGTGTCAGCACCCCGGACCATGATCGAAAAACCTTCAAGCGCGGATTCAGGGAAACAGTAGTGCGGAGGTACTACACAATGGAAGAGAACGGGGATCAGGACAATTTGAGAAGTACGGTTTTGACCAAGTCAGAACTGATTGAACGGGTTGCGCAGCGGCAGTCGCAGCTGTCCCAGAAAGACGTCGAACTGGCGGTAAAAACCATGCTGGAAGAGATGTCCCAGGCCCTAGCTACTGGCGGACGCATTGAGATCCGCGGATTCGGCAGCTTCAGCCTGCATTACCGCGCGCCGCGCATGGGACGCAATCCCAAAACCGGCGAATCGGTGGACCTCACCGGCAAGTACGTACCCCACTTCAAACCGGGCAAGGAACTGCGTGACAGGGTCAACGGTTGGGATGATGACGAATCCCCAGAGCCCCCCACCGCATAAGCATTTTCCTTGAATTCCTTGATAAAAACGGCATGATGGGCGTCATGCCGTTTTTTGTGCCTGCGTGCGGGCACCCTGTCAGAGCGCTCACATGGGAAAAATCAAATTCATTCTGATCGTCAGCTTCTGCGTAGTGTTCGCGGTGCTGTTCGGCATGTTCCTGATTCAGAACCAACACGATATCACGGTAGATCTGTTGATCCGAGCCGAGCCGGTGCAAACCAGCGTGGGGCGGTTCGCCCTATCCTTTTTCATGGCAGGCCTCGGATTTGGCGTGTTGCTTTGTTTCAGCATTAGTCTGCTGCAGGGATTGGAGTTGCGCGCGTCGCGCCGGGAGATCCGCAATCTGTCGGCCCAGGTGGATAAACTGAGGGAGCTTTCACTCAAAGATGCCGCTTGATTTAGCGGATCTGCTGGTCGGGATACTGCTGTTTGCCGCTATTGTCATTGGTTGGCTGCTGGGCAAGGCAGAACGCAGGAAGCCCGTCGTCGCAGAATCCTCTCCCCTCAGCAAGGAGTATTTTCATGGCCTCAACCTACTGCTCAATGAAAAGCAGGACGAAGCCATGGAGTTGTTGCTGAAAACCCTCGATGTCAATCGCGATACCTTCGAAACCTACCTGGTGATGGGCAACCTCTACCGCCGTCGCGGCGAGGTGGACCGTTCCATCCGCATTCACCAGGATCTGCTGGCCAAACCCGAACTTAATAAATTGCAGCAGGCCACCGTGCGGCTGGAGTTGGCGCGGGACTATCTCAAGGCCGGACTGTTGGATCGTTCCGAGCGCCTACTGAAAGAATTGGCGGACGAACAGGGCGCAAATCAACTGGTCGCCTTGGAATACCTGCTTTCCATTTACGAATTGGAGAAAGAGTGGGCCTCTGCCGTTGCCACCGCAGAAAAATTGGCGGATAAGGGCCGCCAGGTAGCAGTGAACCTGTCCCATTATCATTGCGAGCAGGCCGAACAGGCAGTCAAGTTGAACGACCTCAACGAAGCCCGGCGCGAATTGAAGCAGGCCCTCTCCACCGATCGCAATTGCGTGCGGGCGAGCCTGGTACAGGCCCGGCTGGAAACCC
>DATLII010000312.1:0-5583 GCA_035539495.1 Dongiaceae bacterium | reverse complement strand
ATGTAGTCCTGCAGGGCGTACAGATACAGCGTCTGGTTCTCCACTTCCGAGCGGCTGCCGCAGTCGCCCTCAGCCCGCCCCGGTTTCATGAACGACAGCAATTGGCAGAACGTGGGGTTGCCGGTGACGTGGCTCACCATTAAGCGCAGGCCCCCCAGATAGGCCCGCTGTAGCCAGCGGTAATAGGCCTGCACATGGGTGCTGGTGTCGCGGCGGGGCCAGTAGGGGAAATCCGGGTAGCCAGCCGTGGCGTGCCCGCCGGCACCGCCGCTGGCGCGTTGGCCTTCCAGCAGATCGAGCATGCCGTCGGTGCCGTGCAGATGGGCGCAGTCTTTCAGTGCGTGTTCGATGCCCCAGGGATGGAACACGTCGCCCGCCATTGCCAACCCCGCCATGGCTTGGGGAAAGCCCAGATGAGTATGCAGGTCGACGTAGCCTTTGACCGGCGCGGTGGGGTCGTGTGGCTCGTTGAAATCCTCCGCTACGTCCGCGTTCAGGGGGGCTTCGGGAAAGGAGCGGCAGGCCGATGCAGGCTGCGGTACCAGATCCAGCGCGACATCGGGCGAGAGATTGTTCCCGTCGGCGCGAATAAGCGGGCCGGTTTTGCCGCGCTGCAAACGCAACTCATCGACGATATTCACCAGGCTGTAGAGGGTGTCTGTTTGAATCAGGCCGCGATACAGCGCCAGCTTGTTGATGCGCCATTCCGCCCGGCGCGATGGCTGCGCATCCCGGGTCACATGGATCAGTTGGGTGCTGAGGAAGCGGCCGTCGTGGTCGTACAACAGAAAAGTGCCCAGGCCGCTGGGTTTCAGGAAGAAGGGCTCGGCTTCCTGCTCGCCACCACTGCTGAAGCGGTAGGCGTTTTCGCCGGCGGTGGCCAGGTAATCGCCGCTGGCGGCATGGCGCACGGTCACGCACTGCTGCGCCAGTTCATAGGCGGGTTCGGTTTCTTGGGCGGATTTACAGCCGCTCAGCAAAAGGGGCAGCAACAGCAACAGCAGGGCCGGCAGGCGCGATTTCCACATGTGTGACCTTCCTTGTTCTTATTATGTAAGGTTTGTGCGATGAAAGTGGAGGCCGGTGCGGACAACGGGTAGCACGGTGGTCCCATATTGTTTAGGGTAATTCCCGCGTCCCGTCAATTCCTCTTTAGGGGGGGGCTCAGTATGGGTCGCTGAATGCAAAATGCCCGTGGTACCATCGCCCCGTCCGCGCCGGCATGGCGCATTTTCTCGTCTGATTCAATGAGGTAGTCATGGAGTTGATCACGTTGGCCATTGATTTCATCCTGCACGTAGACACGCATCTGCAGGCTTTGATGAACCAGTACGGCCCCTGGGTGTACCTGATTCTATTCGTAATCATCTTTGCCGAGACAGGGCTGGTGGTGACACCGTTTCTGCCGGGCGACTCCCTGCTATTTGCCGCCGGCGCGCTGACCGTAGGCACTGTGCTGGATGTGCATACACTGGCGGCATTGATGGTGGTAGCGGCCGTGCTGGGCAACACGGTGAATTATTCCATCGGCCATTTCTTCGGTGAGCGTCTGTTTGCCAATCCCAACTCCAAAATCTTCCGCCGCGATTATCTGGACAAGACCCACGCCTTTTATGAAAAACACGGCGCCGTCACCGTGATTCTGACCCGTTTTGTGCCGATCGCGCGCACCTTCGCGCCGTTTGTGGCCGGCATGAGCAGCATGACGCATAGCCGTTTCATGTTGCTGAATTGTGTCGGTGCGGTGTTGTGGGTGGTACTGTTCGTTTACGCCGGTCACTTCTTTGGTAACTTGCCGGTTGTGCGGCAGAATTTCACGCTGTTGATGTTCGGCATCATTCTGGTATCGGTGGCACCGATGATCATCGGCTTCCTGCAACAGTGGCGTCAGCGCCGGTTGCAAGCGAAAGCCTGAAGGCGTTTTGATGAGTTGTTTGATCTGACACACTTGAAGAGGGAAAGACCATGTACATCGCCATGAACCGCTTCCGCATTGCCTTGGGCCGCGAGCAGGATTTCATCAACATCTGGAAAAACCGCGATACCCATCTGCAGAGCGTGCCCGGGTTCAAGCATTTCAATTTGCTGCAAGGGCCCACTGACGAAGAGTGCACATTGTTTGCGTCCCACTCCACCTGGGAATCGGCTGAGGCATTTCAGAACTGGACCCGCTCGGAAGCCTTCCGCATGGCGCATGCCAACGCGGGCGATTCCAAAGGAATTTATTTGGGTCACCCGAAATTCGAAGGTTTTGAAGCGGTGGTTTGAGCCGGGTCGGTGGAAGACTCAGGTAGTGGATAGGGCGTAATTTTTTCCACCACGCCCTGTTTGGTAACAGTTTTGGTAAACAGCATGACGCGGTTGCGACCGGTTTCTTTCGCCTGGTACAGCGCCGCGTCTGCTTCCCGCAATAATGATTTTGGATCCTCATCACGATTCGGCTGCCGGTTGGCCACGCCGATGCTCACCGTGAAGTGAATCGATTTGCCTTCCCACTGCAGTGGCTGGCTGGCCACTTCCTCGCAAATTTTTTGCGCCACTCTGGCTGCGCCCATCAGATCGGTGTGGCAGAGCAGAATCGTAAATTCCTCACCGCCGTAGCGGGCCACGAAATCCCCGGCGCGTTTGACGGTAGCGTTGAAGATCCGCGCGATGTGTTTCAGCATCGCGTCGCCGCACAGATGGCCGTAGGTGTCGTTAATCGCTTTGAAGTGATCGCCGTCGATAAGCAGCAGGCTGAGTTGACTATTGCCCCGCGCGTTCTGCGACCATTCCAGCGCGAGCTTTTCATCAAAGAAATGACGATTGCGCACCTGGGTCAGGCCATCGGTGGCAGACACTTCCTGCAAGCGGCTGTTGGCTTCCTGCAATTCCGAGGTGCGTTCCTGTACTTTGCGTTCCAGCGCGAGGTTGGCTTCGGTCTGCACGCGCAGCAGCTCGGCCTGGGCCCGGTAGCGCTGCTGCCGTTCCATGTTCATGCGATATGCCAATGCGAATGACAGCAGCAGGCCTTCGGCGGCGGCACCAATTTGCTGACCATAGACGAAAAAGAAAGTGGCGGGCAGGAAACCCATATGGCTAAGCGTGATCGTGACGCTGCCAGCCAGCAGCAGGAACCAGGCGCAGGTGTAAAACTTTGCCAGTATCTCGCCGCGCCGCCACAGCGTAATACCGGTGCTGATGCCTAACACCGAACCGGTGACGGAAATCACGGCCGCCAGTTTGATCGTGATGGCATAGGGCAGGAACAGATTCAGAATGAACAACAGCGCGCCAGCAACCGTGTGGCCAATAAATAGCGCTTTTAGCCAGAACGGGAACCGTTTCAGATTCAGGAAGGTGTAAAAATAGTGGCGGCGAAAATGTCCGCACTGATGGCACCCACCAATACCGGATTGTTCAATGCGGGGAAGCTGGGCCAGGCGTATTGCGCCAGAATGCCGTGAAAACTCATCACCACGAAACTGATCGAGATCATGCTGAGCACGTACCACAGATAGTTCCAGTCGCGGGTGGATAGCAGCAAAAAGAAGTTGTACAGCACCAACGCCAGCATCACGCCCACGAACAGCAGTTGCGGCGCCAGGGAGCGCTGATCATGTTCGAAGAATGCCGGCAACTGCCACAGATCCAGCGGAAATTTCAATGCGCCGGCGGACTCGCCCAGCATCAGGACCAGAACAGAATCATTCGCCGGCACTTGCACCGGAATTAGAAAATGGCGGTTGGCCAGTGGGCGGTTCGCAAACGGGCGTTGGTCGCCCACTTCGGCAACAAGCGTGACTTGCTGCTGATGTGCGAAATACACATCCAGCGTATCGATCATGGTGTAGGACATTTCCAACAGGCCATGCCAATCCTGCTGCGATGAGTTGCTCAGTCGAATCACGAACCAGTGCGGAGGTGCATGTAATCCCAGATTGGGTACGGTGTCTGGACTTTGTTGCCAGGGCAGCTCGTCCCCGTGCGCGACAATATCGTGGGCGGACAGCTTGCGCTCAGGGTCCGCCAGCAAACGCAGCTCGCCGCTCAGGCTGCTGTGATCACCGGCGCCGGCCACGTCCACGGTTTGCGCGAAGGGCGCGGTTGCCGGTGCCGCACTGGCCCAACCAGCCGTCAGCCACAAGCCAAGCGCCACCAGAAGCAGGCGCAGGGGGAAAAACAATGGCGATAACAAGATCGAGGTCATGAATTGGATAACAGGCTCAATGCCCAGGGCGTTTTTATTCCTTAAAGTGTAGACGGGTTTACCGCCCCGGTTGCCTTTAACCACCGGGGGTCATGAACTACAGTTAACGGATTAACGGTGAGGAGCGCCACGCAATGCAGGTTTTGTATCCGGACATAAAACCCTATCAGGAACATAAAGTTGCCGTGGACCCGCCCCATGTCCTCCATGTGGAGGAATGCGGCAATCCGGACGGCATTCCCGTGCTGTTCCTGCATGGTGGACCCGGTGCCGGTTGCGAGGTCTACCATCGGCGGTTCTTCGACCCGGAAAAGTACCGCATCGTGCTGTTTGACCAGCGTGGCTGCGGTCGCTCTGCGCCGCACGGCTGTCTTGACCGCAACACTACCCAGGATCTGGTGGCTGACATCGAAACCATCCGCAAACTGTTGCATGTCGAAGACTGGGTGCTCTTCGGCGGTTCCTGGGGTTCCACTTTGGCGCTGGTGTACGCACAAACCCATCCCGAGCGCGTGCGTGGCATGATCGTGCGCGGCATTTTCCTTTGCCGGCAAAAAGATCTGGACTGGTTTTACAAAGACGGCGCCAATCGCATTTTTCCCGATGCCTGGACGGATCTGATCAAGCCAGTGCGGGAAAACATGCGCCATGATTTGATCGCGGCGTACGACAAACTGTTGCACAGCAGCAACGATCTGCAGCGCATGGGCGCGGCCAAAGCCTGGTCCGCCTGGGAAGGACATTGCGCCACGTTGCGTCCGAACCATACTGTGCTCGAACATTTCACCGATACCCACACCGCGGTCAGTCTGGCGCTGATCGAGGTGCACTATTTCAAGCATCATTCGTTCCTGGAAGAGAATCAGATCCTGCGCAACATGGAACGCATTCGTCATATTCCGGGTGTGATTGTGCACGGTCGTTACGACATGATTTGCCCGCTGGACAATGCTACGGATCTGCACCACGAATGGATCAATTCGGAATTGCACATCATCCGCGAAGCGGGCCATTCAGCAATGGAGGCCGGCATCACTGATGCACTGGTGCGCGCCACGGATGAGATGGCGCGCAAGGTGGGCGAATCCGCTTGAGTCACCGTTGTATTTTCTGATCCCTTATCACCGGTCGCCGCGACATGCCTAAGAAATACCGTGTTGTTTCCCAGTCGTCCCCTGTCAAAGGTAAAACGGCTCAGGATGTTATCCAGGGCCTCGGCCGTTTGGGCATGAAGCCAGAGCAGGCCAGTGCGCTGCTGCAAAAAAACATCACCATCAAGAAAGATCTGGATAACCCGAAAGCGCTGGAATATGTGGAGAAATTCACTGAGGCCGGTTTGCTGGTGAAAGTCGAGGCCTATGAGGTTGCGGCACCACCGGTTGAGCAGGTTGCTG
>DATLII010000311.1:0-6403 GCA_035539495.1 Dongiaceae bacterium | reverse complement strand
TTCCTCGTGGGTGTAATCGGCCCCGAAGTTGACCGTCAGCCAATCGATTGCAGACCAGGAATTTTCCCAGGAACCCACATTGCGGCGCGTTTCAAACGATGTGTAATCCGGCATGTCGTTGAAATTTTCCGACAGATCTTTCACCAAGCCATACTGCAATTTTGAGGTGAACTCTGTCAGATCGAGCGTCAGCGCAGTGGTAGCCACCGAGCTTTCGAATTCAGTGTGCGGCATACGATCCATCAAAAAACGGTTGTCATATTCTGCTTGTCCCTGGGACTTATTGAACATGACACTGCCTTTCAGAATATCGCTAAAGTCCTGCTCGATATTAAGGGACGCGCCGGCACGGTGATAACCGTCGTCATCGTAATTATAACGATCGCTGCTGGAAACGGTGTCGTCCAGATACATCGAGTCGAAGCCGTCGGATTCAACATAAGACAAGGTGGCGTTGTAGCGATTGGTATCCCCCAGACCGCTGGCGCTGATCGTACCGTCCCGTGTGTTATCGCTTCCCAAACCAGCCGAATAAGTGACACCATTTTTAGGCGCGGCTTTGCGGGTAAAAATTTGCACCACGCCGTTCATGGCGGAAGAACCATACAGACTGGATTTAGGACCGCGGGTAACTTCGATGCGATCGATCTGATCGATGGAAATCTGCTGCAACGCCACTTCACCCAGCGTCGCACTTTCTACATTCACGCCGTCCACCAGGATCAGCGTGCCGCTGGCCTCGCCGCCGCGCATGGACAAACTGGTGGAACTGCCGCGACCACCGTTGCGTTTCACCGAAACGCCCGGCACTGTCCGCAACAATTGGTACAGGTCCCGCGCTTGCGACTTTTCAATTTGTTCGCGTGTAATCAACGTGGTCGACGCTAACGTGTCCTGCAATTGCTGCGGTGAACGCGACGCTGTCACCACCACCTCATCGGCAAGACCTGGCGTGTAGACTTCCGCCAATTGAATAGTATTTTCTGCAACGGCACTGGACGCGCAGGCAGCGCCCGCAATGGCAACGAACAATGGCAATTTCATGGCACACCCCAACACAACAAACCGGATGACAACGGTTGTCGACGAGGCACGAACGAATACAGGCAACGAAAACGCGAAACTAACGCGAACGATCCGGCCACGGCAACAACACCTGGGATCGTCACCATGACGGCAGCCGCACCAATAAAGTCCCGTTACTGGTAGGTGACGAGCGCGAGCACCGCAGTGTTCGCGTGATGGCAGGTCTCCTGGCTTGCGCGTCGTCGCGATTTTCGGCCTTCCCAGTTGCCCAGTGGCCGTAGATGAAAATCGCTCTTCGCTTACAGTTGCGGGAACAGCCACGGACTCGGCAAGTGTGGGCTTGCGTCACCGTGTTCCCTTTTAATCCTGCGAAGGAACCATCGAGGCGCTCAGTTTATGGGCTGCGGACGATTAGTCAAGGCTGGGGTTGTTGCGTTTGTGCAAGCGGGAAAATGCGGCTCCGGCGGCTATACTGAAACGACAGCAAGCACATCATGCCAAGGAGGCAACATGGGTAAACCCACCAGAGCGGAACTGACGCAAGCGCTGACCGAGGCCGCCCGCATGCGTGAGCAAAGCGAGGATCCGCATCACATCGCCAAGTGTCTGTTAAATCACGATTATCGATTGAAGCAGTTTGAGCAGTTGTATCAGGTTGTGGAGCACTACCTGCGCTCCGGGCAGAGCGATACCGAACATGGCAAGCTGATGCGAGCGCTGGATAAAGTGCGCCAGGAAGAACAACATCCTGGCCTAGACCGAAGTTAAGACCGGATCGAAGTTAAAACAATCCGCTAAGGTGCTTCAGCCAGCACAATGGCCCGCACCGGGCCCGGATAACCTTCAACAGTTTTGCTGCTGTCGTTAGGATCAAGAAAATCCGGCAGGGATTGATACGTCATCCAACCCGTCGCGCGTTGCTCTGCCGCAGTGGTGGGCGTCACATCCACACACCGTACGTTACGGAAACGCATTTTCTTCAGCCAGGCCAGCAGGGTAGGTACAGACGGCAAAAACCACACGTTACCCATCCGCCCATAACGCCCATCGGGCACCAGTGCATAACCTTCCGGCCCATCCACAATCAGCGTTTCCAATATCAGCTCGCCACCGGGACGCAGCAGCTCACGCAATTCCAGCAGATGATCCAGCGGTGAACGACGGTGATAGAGCACGCCCATAGAAAACACCGTGTCGAACGCGCGCATGCCGGTGGGTAATTCTTCGATACCTAGCGGCAAATGAAATACCGGATGAAGCCCGGCGAAATGTTCGATGGCGCGGAACTGGCGCGTGAACAGCAGTGACGGATCAATACCGATAGTTAGCGCAGCACCGGCACCCAGCATGCGCCACAGGTGATAACCACTGCCACAACCGATATCCAACACCGTGCGTCCCTTCAGCGATTGGATATGCGGTTGCAATCGCTGCCATTTCCAGTCGGACCGCCATTCGGTATCGATCTCAACACCACACACATTGAAGGGGCCTTTGCGCCAGGGATGCAAACCGCGCAACGCAGTTTCGATCTGCTGTCGGGTTGCCTCGTCGCAATCCTGTGGCGCACCCACTGTCACGGTATCCGTCGAGAAATCGCGCTGGTTCACATTGATCGTTGGCAGTGCTTCAACACATTGCTGCCAACGCGCAAAGTCACCGTGTTGGTCCGGCTGGAAATGGTGCTGCAATGCATTCATCAATGCATCGGCCCAGGGCGCCAAAACCGATTTATGCGCGCATTCAGCAAAACGCGCAAATTCCTGCAAAGGATCAAACGTGAAAGACGATGGATTCTGATCAGACGACTGCATGACAACGCCTCACTTCACAGCCACAAAGGAGGCGAAATTAAAACACTGGAACCAGCATTGCACCTGGGAAAAACCGTTTTGCAATAAACGTTGACTGTGCTGCTCCGCAGTTTCTGGAATCAATACATTTTCAATCGCCTGCCGCTTCTGGCTGATCTCCAGATCGCTGTAGCCATTCAGGCGTTTGAAGTCATGGTGCAGACCGGTAAACAGCGCTTGCTGCGCGTCTTCGGCGAAACAGATTTTTTCTGACAGCACCAACACTCCACCCGACAGCAAACCATCGGCAATTTTTCGCACCATCGTATCGCGCTGATCGGGCGGCAGAAATTGCAGTGTGAAATTCAGAGCAACCAGGGAGGCATTGGCAATCGGTGTCTGTTGGATGTCTTCGCAGCGCAGTTCCACTTGCGACGGCGACAGGTCGGCCGCAATGTTCTGACGGCAGCGCTCGATCATGGCCGGCGCATTGTCCACCGCCACTAGCGTGACGTCCGGTACCTGAATATGCCGACGCAGCGCCAATGTAGCGGCACCCTGGGAGCAACCCAGGTCGTACGCCCGGGTGTGGGGCCGTACGTAATGGTTGGCAAATACGCCCAGCATGGCAATCACGGCGTCATAACCCGGCACCGAGCGCCGGATCATATCGGGAAATACTCGCGCCACCTGCTCATCAAAGGCGAAATCCACCAGATGGGGCCGGGGGTTGGCGAACAAAGTGTCTTTGGACGTGGGATCGGACATGGTGGGCACCGCAATGAATCGGGGGCATTCTATGCCCCCGATGCCACCCTGCCAAGCCGGCAACAGCCCTGGATACAGCCGCAAGCCCGGTCACAGCTCAGTGGATGGTGATTTTCTTTGCCTCTCCACTGTTATCCGGCAGTTCGCGGCGCGGAATTACCAAGGTCAGCACACCGTCCTTCAGGTTCGCCTCGATTTCATCCGCGTTGGCATCCTCTGGGAGCGCCAGAGTACGCTGGAAGGTGCCATAGCTGCGTTCGACGCGGTAGAAATGGCGATCCTGGCTGTTGGACTCCTCCTGCTTCTGGCCCTGGATGATGAGCGCGTCATCGCGCACCTGAATCGACAGGTCGTCCTTGCCCAGGCCCGGCACCTCCACCATCACCTGGTAACTGCCGTTGTCACTGGATACACTCAGGCTGGGTCTAAAGCTGTTTTGCGAGCCGCCGCTCCAGGGATCTGCCATGGTAGGCCAACCGTTGTCCCACCAAGATGGCAGGCCCACATTTCGCAGCAGGCCATCGAACAGGCGGTCGATCTCCTGATGCAGTTGCTGCATGGGATAGAACATTCCGCTGTTCTGGCCGGCGACGGGCGAAGTCCGCTCGTAACCGGAACGTTGCACCGGTACACCCTGCGATGCGGTTTGCCGCTCCTCGTGTTTGAACCAATTCCACGGGTTGAGCTTTTGCAAATTCATAATCGTTACCCTCCACATCAAAGCTGCACAAGGCCGCACAAGGGGCCGAGGCCGCCATGACACGACGGCCCCGGCCCGATGCCTCAGGCGGCCTGGTTGCTATTCTCGTGCTCGATATACGACGCACCTTCCTGAGAAGCGCCCTGCTGAATATCGATCCGGCGGGGCTTCATGGCTTCCGGAATCTCTTTCATCAGGTGCACGGTGAGCAGGCCGTTGTTCAACTCAGCGCCGGTGACGCGAACGTAATCGGCGAGATTGAACTTGCGCTCAAACGCGCGGCTGGCAATACCCTGGTAGAGATACTTTCGCTGCGCATCCGGGCTGTCGGCATGCCGGCCACGAACGGTCAACACGCCCTGCTCTACCTGGAGCTCCAGTTCATTGCGATCAAATCCCGCCACCGCCAGGGTGATGGCGTATTGGTTGTCGTCGAGAACCTCGATGTTATACGGGGGATAACCAGTGGACGCGGTCTCGGTGCGGAGCGCGCTGTCCAGCAGAGTCGCCAGCCGGTCGAAACCAACACTGCTGCGATAAAGTGGGGTGAAATCAATTGAATTCATGACACATCCTCCTGAAAGCGATACGCAATCGTTACAATCAATGCAATAGCGCCGATTGACTAATCCGACGCTAACGTTTTCACAATTGGGGATTGCAGGGAGGAATTTCAAGGCCGGCGTTGTTACGGCCGGGTGCGGCGTTTTAGTGGGCGATGCCGGTGCTCAAGCATCACCCGCCAAGCCGTCAGGAACGCTCGGCCGACAAGGTCAGCGAATCGAAATAATCCGCCAGACGCACCAATTGCGCATCGTCCAGCTTCTTGAACACCTTGTTCACGACGCCGTGACCCGCAGCCTTGGAGGTCGCAATGGCGCCGTCCGCCACTTTGCGCAGGATGAAATTGAGCGGCAGCAGATCGATGGACCGCTTCATCAGCTTTTCCAGCATGATGTCCACCACCAAACCCATCAGATCATGCAACTCCGGCAATACTTTTTGCCCGTTACCAGCCCGCACTTCCGCAATCACGGTCTGGATGCGGTCATAGGTGCGCTTGTCGATCTCGCAGCCGGTGGACGCTTTCCCCGTGCTGGCGGTTTCCGGCCGCACATAAATTTCGTCGATAAAACCAGCCATGGGTCTCAGTTCGTCGTTGCTGCGTTTTTTCAGCAGCTGACCCACCAGCATTTTCGAAGTCTTGTCCAGGATGTCAGCCGTTGAATGCACGATCTTGGTAGCCATAGGGCTGAGACCAATGGCATCCACCGACCCAATCAAAAACGCCTGCAACAATTCCGGAATAAACAAATCCATGGATTTTTCCATGTACGGTGCCTGCGGCTCGGGCGCATTACGGGCAAAGTTGTTCAGCAGCGTGATGGCGGATTGCTCCAGTTCCGGTGTCGAAGCAAAACCCAGGTAATACTTGGTCGACATAAACAAATTCCATTGTTTTTGTTGATTCGCGCAGCCACCGGGCGCAACGCACCCAGCGGCAAATCGCATCAAGCAAAGTTAAACGAGATCAGACGCCCCACTGGAAGAAATCGTGTTTCTCACTCAGGTAGGAACGCGACAGCACCATTTTATGAATTTCCGACGCGCCATCCACCAGACGGGCCTGACGGGCATAGCGGTAAATCCATTCCAGCAGCGTGTCTTTAGAGTAACCGCGGGCACCGCACAATTGAATGGCCGTATCGGCGGCTTTATGCAGCGTATCAGCCACGTGAATCTTGGCCATGGAAATTTCCTTGCGTGCGAAATCGCCCTGATCCAATTTCCAGGCCGCATGCATGGTCAACAGACGGCCCACGTGAATTTCCTTCGCCACTTCACCCATCATCCACTGCACACCTTCATGATGCGACAGCGTGGTGCCGAAACTCATGCGATTTTCCACATAGTTGGCGGCGATTTCCATGCAACGCTTGGACAATCCCAACCAACGCATGCAGTGCGTCAACCGCGCAGTGCCCAGGCGAATCTGCGTTACTTTCAAACCGTCGCCCACTTCCAGCAGGCGGTTTTCATCGGGAATTTCCAGGCCATTGAATTTCAGTTCGCAGTGACCGCCGTGTTCTTCGGGGCCCATGATGCCGATGCGGCG